>NZ_JBPBBA010000012.1:0-88078 GCF_050896395.1 Nioella aestuarii
TCAGCCTCGATGACATCAACACAGGCTTCGACCTCATGCACAAAGGCGAATCCATCAGATCCGTCGTCGTGTATTGACGTGGTACCATGACGTGGCCGGATTCCGACTCTGGGGTCCGGCGGTTTTCTCGAAGGGAGATTTCAGATGAGGACGAAAGCTCTTATTTCCGGGCTGGCCATTCTTGCAGGAACAATGGCCCAGGCCGAAGGCTGGACGGTCACCGATCTGGGGTCCGTCGATGAACGCGCCGAGTGCATGCGCCTGGCTGAAGCCACGATTGACGCCTATCGCGCCACCTATGGCGGGGACGGGTTCACCGGGCGCAGCGAATGGACCATTGGCGGCTATGATCTGCGCGGTGAGGTGGTGGATGCCCTGATCATCTGTCCGATCGAAGCGGGCCTCGTCGCGCCTTTCCTTATCGTGTTCAACACGGATTCCGACAATGATGCCCGCGAAACCGTGGCCGACCGGTTGAACGAGATCTGGGACCAGCAGGTTGCCGGAACCTACGCGCCTCCGACACCGGGCAAGTAGGCAAAGCGCCATTCCTGTTCAGACAAGGAGGATCTGTGATGGAACCCGAAGGTCTGGGATTTCTATCCGGGATTGTCACGGCCCTCGGCGGTCTGGCTGAAGGCACGGAAGGTAGCCTGCCGCCGCCGCCGATCATTCCCCAGCCTGGTGGTGCGGCGATTGAGCTGCGCTTATCCGGTGTGGAATATGCCATTGCTCCGGAAAGCATTCTCGCGGTCCTGTCAGGTCCGAATGAAATCACCGGTGTGCCACAGGTGGAACTGATTCTCGATGATCAGGCTGCCACCTTGTTCGGGCAGATCACCACCACCCACTTGGGTCAGGAAATGGACCTGATCGTTTGCAGCCGGATCTTGGTATCACCCGTGATCCGGGAGCCGATTACCGGCGGACGGATTATGATATCAGGCAATTTCACCCCGGATGAAACCGATCAGATCGCCCATCAGATCGCGGGCGGTGTCCCGTGCGACCCGCCATCTCAGTCCAAGTGATCAAGAGTCAGCTTGCAGATTGCGGGTCCTGCCCTCGACATCGCTCGCCTGGGGCGTCATCCTGAACGTATTGGGCCATCGCGGCCCGGACATAAAGGACCGCTCCGTGACCCAAACAAGAACCCCCTTGCTCGCCGTTCTGGTCGATGCGGACAATACCTCGCCCAAACACGCCAAGGCGATATTTGACGAAATTGCCCGGTTCGGAGAGGCCAGCGTGCGCCGCATCTATGGTGATTTCTCGTCTCAGCAAATGGCAGGCTGGAACCGGGTGCAGGCGGAACACGGGCTGGTGCCGTTCCATCAGCCGGCCAATACCGTAGGCAAGAACGCCAGCGACATTGCCCTGGTAATCGATGCGATGGACCTGCTGCACACAGCGCGGTTCGACGGGTTCGTGCTGGTCAGTTCCGACAGCGATTTTACACGGCTTGCCAGCCGTATCCGCGAACAGGGGCTGGAGGTTTACGGCATCGGTCAAAAGAAGACCCCCGACGCGTTTCGGCAAGCCTGCAAAAGATTCATCTTCATCGAGAATATCGAGGGGGAAACCGCCAAGCCAGCAGATGGAAAAACCAAACCGGTCGCCAAGCTGACCGAGGTCCGCGACCTGATTTATCGCGCAATGGATTCAATCGATCAGGACAGCGACTGGTTCAACCTCGGCACGCTCGGCCAACAGATTCAGGCAGCCAACCCCGATTTCGACACGCGAAGCTATGGCAAGAAGAAACTGTCGGATATCGTGGCGGATGTTAAAACGCTGGAAACCCGCAGGGCCGAAAACAACCAGCTGTTTGTGCGCCGTGTGGACTGATTAGCCGCGTCGATAGCGTGCAAGGAAGGTCGCGACGCTTTCCCGCGCAATGCGATCCATCTGCTCGGGTGAGCTATCGGTTTCAACATTGAGAATTTTGCGCAACAGCATGTCGGCCCGACACAGTTGAAGAAACTGGTCAGCGGCCATGTGCGGATCGTCGATTTCCAGCTCCTGCGCTACCTTTTCGCTCCCTAGATAGGCGGCAATCTGGTCCAGAACCTGCTTGGGGCCGCTGTCATAGAAGGCGCGCCCCAGCTCGGGGAAGCGGGTCGATTCGGCGACGCAGACCCGGAACACCTGGATCGAAAAGTCTGACATGAGGAAGTTCAGGAAAGACAGCGCAATGGAATAGAGCGCCTCGGGCACCGGGCGTTGCAGTATCTCGATCCCCATCGCCTGTTCCGACTGCATCTGGCATTGGGATGTCAGAACGGCCAAGAATAGAGCCTGTTTGTCAGGAAAATAGCTGTAAAGCGTTGCCTTTGACACGCCCGCATCGCGCGCGATCTGGTCGACGCTGGCGCCCTCGAATCCTTCGCGCAGAAACACCTCTCTCGCCCCGTCGATGACTTGATCGAATTTACGACCCTTCTTTAGCGGTGCGTTGATGTTCATGCTGCCTCCTGCTGACAAACACAGAATAAACGGATCAGTTTAGTTCATCAAGCAATGCGGGTGCTGGACAGGCTCAGAATGTTCCCCTAGCGATGCGTATATGATCGAGATTTTTCTCAAGACACTGCCATTCTTTGCGCTGATCGCACTCGGCTTTCAATCCGGGCGAACCGGCTTTTTCACGGCCGAGGCGACGGCCTATCTGACCAAGTTCGTGTTCTATTTCGCGCTTTCAGCGATGCTGTTCCGCTTTGCTGCCAACCTGTCCTTGTCAGAAATCTTCGACTGGTGGTTCGTGGCCGCGTATCTGTGGGGCTGTGGCGTGGTCTATCTGCTGGCTACAGCGGTGGCATTCTTTCGGGGCGTTGGCTTGCAAGAAGCCGCGGTCGAGGCGCAATGTTCGGTCATCGGGAATACCGGCTTTCTGGGCGTGCCAATGCTGGTTGTCCTTCTGGGCGAGGCTGCTGCCGGCCCGGTGCTGATGGTTCTGGCCATTGATCTCATCGTGTTTTCCAGCCTGATCACTATCCTGATCACCGGGTCGCGCGACGGGCGCATGTCATTTGCCGTTCTGGGAACAGTTGGCAAAGGGTTAGTGCGCAATCCAATGATCGTGTCCATCGCGCTCGGGCTGATTTGGTCAGCTGCTAACCTGCCCATTCCAGATGTTGTGAACGAGTTTCTGGGCATCCTCGGGGCTGCCGCGACCCCCGGCGCGCTTTTCGCCATCGGGGCTTCCCTGGCCGGTAAATCGGCGGAACGCATGTCGGTCGCTGCTTGGCTTAGCTTCTGCAAACTGGTGTTGCACCCCGGTGCCGTTGCCATCGCGGCGCTTTGGCTGTTTCCGGTGGCAGCGTTTGACGCGGCGGTCATGATTTCAGCTTCGGCTCTGCCGGTTGCTGGAAACGTCTATATCCTTGCGCAACATTACGGTGTTGCCCCGCAGCGGGTGTCGGCGGCGATCCTCTTCTCGACGGCCATTTCCATCGTAACGGTTTCGCTCGTCATCGCATGGGTCACCCCCCTGCTCTAGCGCTTGCCGCATGGCCCTGCCCGCGTTACGCCTTGGCAAAAGCAATTGCGGAGACTGACCCATGGAAACGATTTCGGAAAACAGGTGCTTTGGTGGCACCCAGGGCGTTTATCGCCACGCCTCCAGCGCTACGGGCACGGATATGACCTTTGGTCTGTTCCTGCCAGCAGAGGCAGAGGACGGCCCGGTTCCGGTTCTGTGGTATCTGTCCGGTCTGACATGCACCCATGAAAATGCGATGGTAAAAGCCGGGGCACAGCTTTGGGCCGCCGAGCAGGGCATCGCTCTGATCTTCCCCGACACCAGCCCGCGCGGTGAGGGAGTTCCGAACGATGACGCCTATGATCTGGGCCAGGGCGCAGGGTTCTATGTGAACGCAACGCAAGATCCGTGGGCAGAACATTTCCAGATGTGGGACTACGTGACCGAGGAATTGCCCGCACTCGTCTTCGATCGGTTTGCGCTGGATATCGACCGACAGGGAATCACCGGCCACTCCATGGGCGGCCATGGCGCGTTGACCATCGCCATGAGCTTTCCCGACCGTTTCGCCAGCGTTTCGGCTTTTTCCCCCATCTGTAACCCGATGGAAAGCGATTGGGGCCGCAAACAGCTTGGGGCCTATCTGGGTGACAACACCGCCCTGTGGGAAGCGCATGACGCCACCATGCTGATGCGCGCCAAGGGCTTCCCCGGCCCGATCCTGATCGACACGGGCACCGCGGATCAGTTCGGCGATCTTCTGAAGACCGAAGCGTTGGCCGAAGCTATGACCGCCCGCCGCCAGCCCGGAACGATCCGTATGCAGCCGGGCTATGACCATTCCTATTTCTTCGTCTCGACTTTCATCGAAGATCACATCAGCTTCCACGCCGAAGCGCTTTACGGCGTCAGTGCATGAGTGTTGAGGCGGTTGTTTTCGATATCGGAAACGTCCTGATCGAATGGGCACCGGAACGGCTCTATGACAGGCTTTTCGGTGAGGATCGGCGGCGAGAGCTTTTCGCCGCCGTCGATCTGGAGGGCATGAATCTCGGTGTCGACAAGGGCGATCCATTCCGGCAGTCTGTCTATGCGTTGGCGGATGAAAATCCCTTGTACAGAGACGAAATACGGCTCTGGCATGACCGATGGCTGGACATGGCCAGCCCCGCCATCCCCCATAGTGTGCATCTGCTTCGCAAGCTGCGCGCCAAGGGCATCCCCGTCTTTGCTCTGTCCAACTTCGGTCGGGAAACATTCGATGCCGCCTGTGCGGAGTATCAGTCCCTGACCAAGTTCGACCGGTCCTATATCTCGGCCCACCATGGGCTGATCAAACCGGACCCTGCATTTTACGCCGTGTTAGAGACTGATTCCGGTCTTTCCGGTGCGTCGCTTCTGTTTACCGACGACCGTACAGAGAATATCGACGCCGCCCATGCACGCGGCTGGCACACTCATCTGTTCGAAGGGCCGGAAGGATGGGCAAGGACGCTCGTCGCTCATGGCCTGCTGACCGAAGAGGAGACCCACCCATGAGCATTGACATCATCGGACCTGAGGCAGAGGCCCATCTAACATGGCATGGCCTGATGGATGCCCTGCGCGCCGGGCACCTGCTGCCCAAGGCCGAGATCGGGGATACGCTGCTCTATCGCGGGGAAGATACGCTTCTGTCCCGCGCCGCTTGGATCGACGGAGTGGGGTCGGCGGTAAAGACTGCCAATATCTTTCCGGGCAATCCCGGCAACGGCAAGCCGCTGATCCTTGGGGCCGTGAATGTCTATTCCGACCTCGATGGCTCCCTGCTCGCCCTGGTGGATTTCGAACTGGTCACTAAATGGAAAACGGCAGGCGGCAGCTTGCTTGGCGCTGCGCAGCTTGCCCGCAAGGATAGTGAGACGATCCTGATCGTAGGCGCCGGTGCAGTGGGTCATTCCCTGCGCGAAGCCTATGGCGCGCTCTTCCCCGATGCCCGTTTCCTGATTTGGAACCGGACCATCGCAAAGGCCGAGGCCTTCGCAGCCGCGTTTCCGGGAACCGAGGTCGCCCCTGATCTGGAAACTGCTGTGCGGGCGGCCGATATCGTCACGTCCGCCACAATGGTGACCGAGCCTGTCCTGAACGGCGACTGGTTCCAGCCCGGCCAGCATATCGACATCATCGGTGCCTATCGCCCGGATATGCGCGAAGTGAACGATGCAGCGATCCTGCGCAGTTCGATCCATGTGGACAGCCGCGATACGACCATTGGGCATATTGGCGAGATACAGGACCCGATTGACCGGGGGCTGATCACGGAGGAAGATATTCTCTCGGATTTCTACGATCTGGAGGCTGGCAAAATGACCCGTCGCAGCGACGGTGAGATCACGCTCTTCAAGAATGGTGGCGGCGCGCATCTTGATCTGATGACCAGTCGTTACATCCTCGACGCATGGCAATCCCGCTGATCGCAGGCGCAGCGGCGCTGGCCCTTGGTGGAAGCTATCTGGGCGCGAGGCTGAACCGGCGTCGGATCGAGGATCTGCGCAGCAACATGCCCGGGCGGCTGGTTTCCCTGTCTCAGGGACACACCCACGCGGAATGGCATGGGCCTCAGGATGGCCCGGTTCTGGTCTGCGTGCATGGCCTGTCCACGCCGTCCTTCGTGTGGGGGCCTTTGCTGCCGCACCTGACCGATCAGGGCTATCGTGTGCTGACCTATGACCTTTACGGGCGCGGCTATTCCGACCGCCCGCCCGGCCGGCAAGATGCGGGTTTCTTCCTGCGGCAGCTAAAGGATCTGCTGGATCAGGAGCGAGTCAGCAACCCATTCACCCTGATGGGATATTCCATGGGAGGCGCGATTTCAGGCGCGTTTGCGCAGGCTTACCCGGATCGTGTCTCTCGCCTGATCCTGCTGGCCCCGGCTGGGCTTGGGCTCCACCTCGGCCGGTTTTCGGAAATCGTGGCCAAAAGTCCCATCATCGGTGATTGGATGATGGAGGTTTTGGGCGCGCAAAGCCTGCGCGGCGGCTATGGCGAGGGTGACGGTGTCGACCCGGTGGCCGATGCGATCACCAATCGGGCGTTGGATGAGCTGGCCGTCGAGGGCACCCTGCGCGCCATCCTGTCCGCGCAGCGCGGTATCCTGTCGGATGATCAATCTTCACTGCATACCGAGATTTCTGCCTCGGATATCCCGGTTCTGGCAGTTTGGGGCGCACAGGATACGGTGATCCCGATCACATGTCGCAAGCGCCTGGAGACACTGAACCCCTCTGCGCGGCAGATCACCCTGACGGATGCTGATCACCGCCTGACCTATACCCATGCTGCGCAAGTGGCCGAGGCCATCGGCCCCGCCTAAGCCGCGGCAGCACGGTCGTTCAGTGGCTTTTCGTTGATCGGCAGGTGGACAATTGCCGACAACGCTCCGACGCCAACGCCGATCCACCACACCGCGCTGTAATCGCCGTAGATGTCATACATCCAGCCGCCCAGAAGTACGCCAAGGAAGCCACCCAACTGGTGGCTGAAGAAGACGATGCCATAAAGCGTTCCCATGTACCGCAGCCCGTAGAGATAGGCGATAAGACCACTGGTCAGCGGCACTGTCGCCAACCACAGTGACCCCATGGCGACTGAGAATACGACAACGGTTAAGGGCGTGATCGGCAGCAGGATGAACATCGCCGCAGCGATGGTACGGCCAAGATAGATCAGCGCCAGCAGGTATTTCTTGGGGAACCGATTGCCAAGCCAACCGGCCAGGATGGTTCCGCCGACATTCGCGATCCCAATCAGGGAAATCGCGATTGCCCCAAGGGTAGATGTCGAAGTGATCCCGATATTATGCAGCATCGAGCCTGGCACGATTGGCCCGCACATCTCGGTCACCAACGCGGGGAAATGCGCGGTCACGAAGCCAAGTTGATACCCGCAGGAAAAGAAGCCGACGAAGATCAGCGTGAACGAAGGATCACGGAACGCCTTTGTCAGGATCTGACCCATGCTTTCCTCGATCTCGGCCTTGCTGGCCATCGGAGGGGATTTCAGCAGGGGCAGAACCAGAAGCGACAGCATGATCACCACGGCGAAAATAACGAAGACCGATTGCCAGCTGGTGAAGCCCATCATGTATTCGGCAAATGGGGCCCCCAGGATCTGCCCTCCCGACCCCGCAGCAGAGACTATTCCAAGGGAAATCGACCTGTTTTCATCTGACGCGGCGCGCCCCACGATGGCCAGAACGACGCCCAGTCCGGTGCCCGCCACCCCGAACCCGACAAGGATTTCCAGCAGCTGGTGCTGAATGGGCAGCGTTGCGCCAGCAGACAGAACCAGCCCAAGCGCGTACATCAATGCGCCCAGGATCAGTGCCTTTCGATCCCCAAACCTTTCCGCAATGGCGCCAAAGATCGGCTGCCCAATGCCCCAAGCCAGGTTCTGAATCGCGATGGCCAGGCTGAAATCAGCGCGCGGCCAGCCGAACTCCTCGGCTATCGGAATCTGAAACACTCCGAAGCTGCCCCGAATGGCAAATGACAGAAGGATAATCACGCAACTGCCGATCAGGACAGGCGTGAAGACGGGTGATTTCTGGGGCATGACAGGGGTCCATGTTCGCGCTGTCGGACAGTCAGTCAGCAATGCTGCCCTGTCAAATCAGATTTCATGATCCGTTACGTCAGTTTTTGTGTGGATCACCGGCGCAGCTTCGCGCTACCAACCGGATATGTCTCAGCATCTGCAAGCCATTTACGATACGCGCGTAGCCGAGGGCCTGTTGCGCCCTGACCCCGCACAGCGAGAAGTTCTTCTACTGCTGGAGGAGCTGCGTGAGAAGCTGGAAGACCGGCCTGCCAAACCCTCTGGCATCCTTGGCCGGTTCTTCAAGCCTGCCGTGCCAGAGGGGACGCGCGGATTGTATCTCTGGGGCGGGGTTGGGCGGGGTAAGTCGATGTTGATGGACCTGTTTCATGCTTATGCCGGGATTCCCCGGAAACGCCGGGTGCATTTTCACGCCTTCATGCAAGAGATTCAGTCCGGCCTGCACGAAGCCCGTAAATCCGGGGCTGAAGACGCCCTGAAACCGGTGGCAGATGCGGTAATCCGTGACGTAGACCTGCTGTGCTTCGACGAAATGCAGATCACGGACATCGCCGACGCGATGATCGTCGGGCGTTTGTTCCAGATGTTGTTCGATGCTGGGGTCGTTGTTGTCACTACGTCGAACCGTCCACCGGAGGATCTGTACAAACATGGTCTCAACCGCCAGCTTTTCCTCCCCTTCATCGCCATTCTGAACGACAAGCTTGAGGTGCATGAGATTGCCAGCCTCACGGATTACCGCCAGCATCGACTGGAGGGGGAGCAGACCTTTTTTGTCCCGGCCAACGCAGAGTCGCGCCGGGCAATTGACGAGATCTGGCGCGATCTGACCGGCGGGAAAAGCGAGGAGCTGGTGCTGGAGGTCAAAGGCCGCGAAGTGCATTTGCCCCGGTACTGGGCTGGCATGGCACGGTGTGATTTCTGGGATCTTTGCGGGCAGCCGCTTGGCCCTGCAGATTACCTTGCACTTGCTGGCGCTGTGAAGCTGTTGGTTCTGGAAAACGTGCCGCGTCTGGACAGCTCCAAGTTCAATGAAGCCAAGCGGTTCGTGACTTTGATTGATGCACTCTATGAAGCGCGGACACGGGTGATCATTTCGGCCGAGGAAGAGCCGGAAAGGCTCTATCTCGAAGGATCTGGCAGTTTCGAGTTTGAGCGCACCGCGTCCAGGCTGCGCGAGATGCAAAGCGCGGATTGGGCTGCGGAATAGGGTTAAAACCCCTTTGTTAGAGCCTGATCACTGCCCATCCAGCGGTGTAGCCTGTTCACGGAGCACCCTCGCATGACCCTCAACCATCCTTAGGGCAATTTCCCGTCGGTCCTCATCAAACCGAGTGCTTAGCCCGGACACGGCAAGCGCACCAAGAAGCTGACCTTCAGGTGACAAAACCGGGCTCGCAACGGAAGAGATATTGGGGTTCCGACCGCACGCCAGGTTGACCGATCCCTCTGCCGTGAAGACAATATTGTTCGGAACCGGCTCACCAGCACAGCGCCGCAATACCATCGCAACTGATCCCCGATCCATTGGTAGCCGCATACCTTCCTCAAGATGATAACGGATCAGGTTGGGCGAGTTCTCGCGATAAAGGCACACCCGTTCCTCGCCCGCCCGCACATAGAAAGAGGCGGTTTCTCCTGTCTTTTCCACCAGGTCGCGCAAGACGGGCCTGATCGTGTCGCCATTCTGATAGTCCTGCCGAAATAGCAGTCCCAAACGCCACACAGACGCGCCAATGCCATATCGCCCGTCCGCATCGCGGGTCAGGAAGCCATAGAGCTGCATCGAATTGGCCTGCCGCAGGACCGTGCTTTTGTGAAGCCCGGTTTCCTCGGCCAGTTCCGCCAGGCTCATCCTGCGCCGCTGACTGGAAAAGGCGGACAGGATGGACATCGCCTTTTCTACCGATTCGATGCGTGTGTTGGTCATTCCCGCCCCTTATTCGGCTCGTTGGCCTAGGCTTGCCACGCAATTCAGGGCTGTCCAGCCGAAATCGGCCGGCAAAGATGCAAATGACTCGCAACTGCATTGACTTCTTGCAAATCATTCTCATTATTATTCTGAACTTCATAAAAAGGTGCAGCAATGCTGACCCGCGTAACCGCGACCCTCGCAGTTTTCCTGACCTCCGCCACGATGGCAGTGGCGCAACTCACCGTGGTTGCCACGACCGGCATGATCGCAGATACAGCCCGACAGATCGGCGGAGACCATGTTGACGTGCGCGCCCTGATGGGCCCCGGGGTGGACCCGCACGCCTATCGCCAGACCCGTAGTGACATCGTTGCGATGACCCGCGCCGATCTGGTGCTGTGGCACGGGCTCTATCTGGAAGCCCAGATGGAGGAGTTTTTTGAGGATCTGTCCCGCCGCCGGACCGTGGTAGCCGTGGCCGAAGATTTGCCGCGCACCCTGCTGCTGGCCCACGAAGACTACGACAACCGGTTCGACCCTCATGTGTGGATGGTTCCCGATCTTTGGCAGCACGTGGCCCAGAATGTATTGTCCACACTGATCGAAGCAGACCCTGAGAACGCAGAGATCTATTCCGCCAATGCAGAGACGTTTTTTGCCGAGTTAGAGACTCTTTCGACCTACTCGACCGAGGTTCTTGCCACTGTTCCGCAAGATCAGCGCGTGTTGCTGACCGCTCATGATGCCTTCAACTACTTCGGTGCGGGCTACGGGTTCGAGGTTCTGGGTATCCAGGGTATTTCGACCGAAAGCGAAGCGGGTCTTGCCAGGATCGCTGAACTTGTTGACCTGCTGGTTGATCGGAATGTGCAGGCGGTGTTCGTCGAAAGCTCGGTCTCTGATCGCAACATTCGGGCCCTGATCGAAGGGGCCGCTGCCCGCGGCCACGAGGTTCTTATCGGCGGAGAGCTGTTCTCGGATGCCATGGGTGAGTTCGGCAGCTACGAAGGCACCTATCTGGGCATGATCGACCACAACGTCACCACGATCGCCCGGTCTCTCGGGGGCACGGCCCCGGAACGCGGGATGACCGGGCAGCTTTCAGCGGGGATGTGATGACCAAGATCGCACTCGCCAGCAGCAACGGTTCCACGGCACCGACCGACGCCCCGGCCATGGCGCCAATGGCCATTCGCGGGATGACAGTCTCCTACGGGCAAAAGCCGGTGGTGTTTTCGGTCGACGCGACCTTTCCCGAAGGGTCCATGACCGCGATCATTGGACCGAACGGGGCGGGGAAATCGACCCTATTAAAGGCCACTTTGGGCATTCTGCGGCCTTTGTCGGGTGTGGTCACGATCTTTGGTCAACCCTTGAACAGCCAACGCCACCGCATCGCTTATGTTCCGCAACGCGCCAGTGTCGACTGGGACTTTCCGACAACTGTCCTGGATGTTGTTCTGATGGGCCTTTCGCGTGAACTGGGGTTGCTGCGCCTGGTTCGGCCGCGCCATCGTGATCGCGCGCTGCACTGCCTGACCCGCGTTGGGATGGCAGAATTCGCAGATCGGCAGATCGGTCAGCTTTCGGGCGGACAGCAACAGCGCGTGTTCCTAGCCCGTGCTTTGGCGCAGGGGGCAGACCTGTATCTTTTGGACGAGCCGTTTGCGGGCGTGGATGCGGCGACGGAGAAGGCGATCATCGCAGTCCTCAAAACGCTGAAAGCAGAGGCCAAGACGGTCGTTTCCGTTCATCACGACCTGTCCACAGTGACGGGCTATTTCGACCGAGTTTTGATCTTGAACACCAACAAGATTGCCGAAGGTTCGGTCGAGGACGCCTTTACCCAGACCAATCTGCAATCCGCCTATGGCGGTCGCTTGGCTACGGCCCAGGTCGCGGGCATTCCGGTCGCGGGGTAGAACATGCTGTGGCAGGCTCTGACGCTTCAGCTTGGCTACAACGCCACGCTTGTTGCCATTGGCGCAACTCTTCTGGGTTTCGCTGCTGGGGTGACGGGCACCTTCCTGTTCCTGCGTCGCCGGTCGCTTGTCTCCGACGCCATAAGTCACGCAACCCTGCCCGGTGTTGGGCTGGCCTTCATCGTGATGGTAGCACTCGGTGGGGATGGTCGGAACCTTGCGGGGCTGTTGGCAGGATCAGCCGTGACCGCCGCCTTGGGATTGCTGGCGGTTCAGTGGCTTACACGCCGCACGAGGCTTGCTGAAGACAGTGCCATCGGGGCGGTTCTATCGGTGTTCTTTGGGTTGGGAGTGGTCCTGCTGACGGTGATCCAGACGATGGAATCCGGTCGTCAGGCGGGGCTGGACGGGCTGTTGCTTGGATCTACCGCCGGAATGCTGCGGTCTGATGCCATGCTGATTGCTGCCGGTGGCGCGCTGACACTGATCCTGACGCTGATCTTGCGGCGGCCCATGATCATGGTGGCTTTCGATCAGGACTACGCCGCCGCGCGCGGGTTGAACATCCGGCAGGTCGATCTGGCCACGATGGGGCTGGTCATGGCGGTGACGGTCGTTGGGCTGAAAGTTGTTGGTCTGATCCTGATCGTAGCCCTATTGATCATCCCGCCGGTGACCGCGAGGTTCTGGACAGATCGAACGGAACGGGTCTGGCTATTGTCCGGGATCATAGGTGGAGTTTCGGGCTTTGTCGGCGCTGCGATATCGGCCTCGGCCCCGGCCTTGCCTACCGGCCCGATCATCGTGCTGACCGGATTTGCCGTCTTCGCGTTGTCATTGTTCCTTGCCCCCAACCGGGGTGTGCTGGCCGCGATACTGCGCCATGTCGCGTTTCAGCGCCGCGTGCATGTGCGGCAGGGGCTGTTGGCATTGGCTCAGGGGCAACCAATTTATGAACGATATACGATCCGGCTGCTGCACCGTGCGGGCCTGTCGCGGGCTGATGGGGTGGCAACGGATGCGGGACGTGCGCGGGCCTCAAAGGCGCTTCTCGATGAAAAACGGTGGGAGATCCTGCGCGCCATGCCCGATCAAGAGGCGGCAGCCGCGCTCTATGATGGGATTCGCCCGATTGATACCGTCGTGACACAAGACCAACTGGCCGAAATAGACACGCATCTGGCCGCCCCGCAGGAGGTTCCGGCATGAGCGGATCAGAGTTCGTCCCCCTCAGCCTGACACCGATCCTGATCGGTACCTTTGCCGCAATTGCCTGTGCGCTGCCCGGCAACTTCCTTGTTCTCAGACGGCAGGCGCTGATTGGGGATGCGATATCCCATGTGGTGCTGCCGGGAATCGTGGTGGCCTTTCTGATCACCGGTACCGTTGCGACCTGGCCCATGATGATCGGAGCCGCTGCTGCGGCACTTCTGGCCGTGCTGCTGATCGAGTCCATACGGCGCCTCGGTGGGATCGAGCCCGGCGCGGCCATGGGCGTGGTCTTTACAACCATGTTTGCCGGGGGTGTGTTGTTGTTGGAGCGGTCCGATACGTCCAGCGTGCATCTGGATGTGGAACACGCGTTGATGGGAAATCTGGAAAGCCTGATCTGGCTGGATGCCTATGGCTGGGAATCGCTGCTTGATCCCGTGGCTCTGGCCGGGTTGCCGCCAGAGCTGATCCGCATTTCTCTGACGCTGATCGCTGTGGTCTTCTTTGTTTGGCTTTTCTGGCGGCCATTGAAGATTTCCACGTTCGATGAAGGCTTTGCGCGTGTCATGGGGATGCCCACGAACGTGATCGGGATGGCGCTTGTCGGGGTTTCGGCGCTGGCGGCGGTGGCAGCGTTTGATGCGGTTGGGTCGATCATCGTGATCGCTATGTTCATTTGCCCACCTGCCGCTGCCCGGCTGATGACCAATCGCTTGGGTGCGCAGGTGGGGTGGAGCGTGGTTTTCGCCACATTGTCAGCCGTGCTTGGCTATGTGTTGGCAGGTTATGGCCCGCTTTGGCTGGGTGCGCAGGATTCTGTCAGCGCGGCGGGAATGATCGCCACGGTATCGGGGGTGATCCTTGTCGTGGCCGCGCTGTTAGGGCCCGAGCGGGGTGGTGCGCTGGCCTGAGGCTCAGATCTGGGATGGGCGCTGTGCCGGGCGATCGACGCGATGCCCGACAATCATGGCCCTGGGAAACGGGCCGTTGCCTATGGGACCATCGGTGAAGAACGCCGTAGCAAACTGGTTGAGATCGTCTGGGTCCGTATCCTCGGGAACCCCGCAAAAGACACGAAACCCCCTTTTACAGAGACTATACACAACACCGCAGCCTTGCCCGCAATCGCCATGCAACCTGCCATGGCCGGACATCTCGAAGTCGTCTGACAAAGCCCGATCCCCGGCGCTCAGTGCTGCAGAAAACTGCCGCGCGAGCGTTAGTCCGACGGCGCAGGGCTGGCCAGTTTTCGGGCAGGTGGTGCAGCTATAGGTATAGCCGTTTTCGGTCATGATCATCGCGCCCTCCGCGCTGGGGATCAGACGGGTCGGGAGGGCCGAAAACCCCCACGAAGGACACCCCGCCTTCAGGTTTCTACGATGATGGCAGGTCTCCTGACTCGCGGGTCATTGCGGTCCCCGGCCTTCCCGGCTCGTCCTTGAACCAGTGGCGCGGATGGGGGCGCTTTCCGCTTACAGTTGCGGGGGCAGTTGCGGCATTGGGGAGACCCCGCACCGCATTCCCTTTTCATCCCTTTGGCTCTGGGCCGCAGGGAACCATCGGGGTCACATTGCGCAGGATGGCGCGCGCGGTCAATGGGGGGAAAGCATGGGGTGCCGCGCGTGCGCCATGCGTACTCCCCCTGAACACCCCCTGCTCAGACAAAAGCTGGTTTCGCCGACTGCGTCGTCGACCCGTGAGCGGCCCTTCTCAACCCCCGGCTTGCGCCGGAGGCCTCAAAGAGCCGCGTTGCCACGGGATATCGGTGAAGGCGGTTTGCTGTAACAGCTGTCTGATCCACTTGAGGGGGCGGGATGCTTCCGGCGGGAGTATTGGAGCCAAGAAGAAGGGGTAGTCAGCCGTTCGTCTGAAGGATCACGCCCGCGAGGTAGAGGGAGCCGCAGATGAGCACGCGGGTGCCGGGAGACTCTGCAAGGATCGCCGAGAGGGCGGATTGCACGTCTTCGGCGGTTGCCGCGCGCAGCCCGGCGGCGCGGGCCTTGGCGACGGTGTCTTCGGCAGAGAGCGTCGCGGCCTGACCGGGGATGGATACCGCATGAAGGCCGCCCGCCACCCCGGCCAGCGGGCGCATGAAGCCGCCGACATCCTTGGTGTTCAGCATTCCGCAAATGAGATGCGTGGGTTTCGCCGGCAGGCGTGAAAGCGATTCGACGATGGCCAGCGCGGCGGCGGGGTTGTGGCCGCCATCGAGCCAGAGCTCGGACCCGGCGGCATTTGCCATATCCACAAGTGGGCCGGTCTTCAGGCGCTGCATCCGGGCGGGCCATTCGGCCCGGGTCACGGCGGCTTCGCAAATGGCTTCATCGAAGCCAAGGTGGCGAAGGGTTGCGAGGACCGCGCCAGCGTTCATCACCTGATGGGCCCCGACAAGATTGGGCAGAGGCAAATCGAGAAGCCCGGTTTCGTCCTGGAACACCAGCCGCCCACGTTCTTCCCACACATGCCAGTGCTGGCCATGGACCAACAGCGGTGCGCCATGGCGAGCGGCGCGGGCTTCGATCACTTCCAGCGCCTCATCCGGCTGCGGGCCGACGACGCAGGGTACGCCGCGTTTTATGATCCCGGCCTTTTCACCTGCGATCTCGGCAATCGTCTCACCAAGGTATTGCTGATGGTCAAGATCGACCGGCGTAATGATCGTCAGTCGGGGTTGGTCCACCACGTTCGTGGCATCGAGCCGCCCGCCAAGACCGGTTTCCAGCAAGGTCCAGTCAGCGTGCACCCGGGTGAAGGCCAGCAGCGCGGCGGCGGTCGTGATTTCGAAATAGGTGATAGAATCGGGGCCGTTGGCGGCGAGGCATTCGTCGAGAATGTCGCTGAGAAGGTCTTCGTCGATCAGATCCCCCGCCAGCCGGATACGCTCGTGAAACCGCGCAAGATGCGGCGAGGTATAGACATGGGCGGCTTGACCGGCGGCCTCGATCCCTGCGCGCAGCATGGCGAGGGTGGACCCTTTGCCATTGGTGCCTGCGACATGGATGACAGGGGGCAACTTCGCCTCGGGATGGCCGAGCGCGGCCAGAAGCCGGTGCATTCGGTCCAGCGTCAGGTCGATGATTTTCGGGTGCAGCGACATCATCCGGTCAAGGAGGATGTCGGAACGGGCCTCAGCCATTCTTGTCGGCAGCCTCTTGAGTCGGTGCTGCGGGCACCTGTGCGTCGCTTTCGGCCTGCGCTTCGGGTTCCGGTGCGGGAAGGTCGCCCTTCACGGCCGGGGGCTGGCCGGTCAACATGCGCAGGATGGTCACAAGCTCATCCTTCATGTTCTTGCGATGAGTCACGCGGTCCAGCATACCGTGATCCAGCAGGTATTCGGACCGCTGGAAGCCTTCGGGCAGCGTTTCGCGGATGGTCTGTTCAATGACGCGGGGACCGGCGAAGCAGATAAGCGCATTGGGCTCAGCGATCTGAACATCACCGAGCATGGCATAGGAGGCCGTGACCCCACCGGTGGTCGGATGGGTCAGCACGACGATGTAAGGCAGGCCGGCCTCTTTAAGCATCTGCACGGCGACGGTGGTACGCGGCATCTGGATAAGGCTTAGGATGCCTTCCTGCATGCGGGCGCCACCTGCGGCGGAAAAGAGGACCAGCGGCAGTTGCCGTTCCACAGCGCGTTCGGCGGCGGCGATGATCGCGTTGCCCACATACATGCCCATTGACCCGCCCATGAAGGTGAAGTCCTGCCCGGCGGCGACGATGCGGGTGCGGCCCACTTCGCCTTCTGCGACCAGCATCGCCTCGAACTCTCCGGTGCCCTTCTGGGCAGCCTTCATGCGGTCGGGGTATTTCTTCTGATCGCGGAAATGCAGCGGGTCGGGGACCGGGACGGGTATTTGCACCTCTGAGAACACGCCGCCGTCAAACAGCGCTTCGAACCGGGCGCGCGGGGTGATCGGCATATGGTGATCGCAGCCGGTGCAGACGTTCAGGTTATCAGACAGCTCCCGGTGGAACAGCATCGTCCCGCATTCGGCGCACTTGGTCCAAAGGTTCTCGGGCACCTCGCGGCGGGAAAAGAGCGAGTTGATCCGGGGGCGGACGTAATTGGTGATCCAGTTCATGAGCTGTCCGTTTCTGCGACCGTCTGCGACCAGATATGACGCGCGGACGGGAAATGCAATTGCAGCGTGGCCTAAAGGCCCGTCTTTGCAAGCGCAAAGCGGATGGCGGCCCAGATGACGACCGTGGTGGCCATGTCGCGCAGCAGCAAGGGCACAAGCGTCTCTGTGTCGGCAGGGCCGAAAGGCGTGACGTAAAGCGCAAGGCCCGACAGCGTGCCGCTGAGTGATACGATCAGTATCGCGGCAACGTTGTTGGCAAAGTGAAATCCCCAGGCCGCGCCGATATTGCCGGTGCGTGCCGTCAGGTCGGCAGCGCAAAGACCAAAGAGGCCAGTCGCCGCCACAACCAGCCAAGCCAGGATTGGGCCGTTGGACAGGTCCAGATGCGCGAGACCGAAGAGGATCGAGGGCAGTCCCATCCAGACCAGCGGCGTGTTGAACCGGGCGGCCAGCTGTTGTTGCAGGTATCCGCGAAAAAACAGCTCCTCGGCGCCGGTCTGACCGAGAATGACCAAAAGCGAGAGGGGAAGGAAGTTCAGCCAGAGGGGCAGGTCCAACCCGGGAACGGGATCATAGCCGAAGGGAAAGACGGCAGAGGCCGCCAGCACGGCCAGACAGACCAGCGTGGCAATCGTGAAATGCCGCCGCATCCGCCGCCAGGGACCGAACAATGTCCAGGCGCTGCGGCGGTGGATCAGCGGGGTCACGGCCATGACACCGAAGGCCAGCCCCCAAAGTGTAGCGATGACCAAGAGGGTCGAGGTCGGTGTATCGGCCCGAGCCATTCGGTCGATCCATGCCTGTCCGCCCTCGACGCCCGCGGTCAGGAACACGGTTCCAAAGAGAGCAATCATCCAAAGAACGCAGATCGCGCAGGCCAGAACGAAGCCAAGCAAAAGCCAGCCAAGCCCCGGCCGCAAACGGGCGGGTGCCACATAGGCTGCGTGTGCTTTGTAGATCATTGCTCGGACTGCCTGCCATTTTTTGCTGGATACTAGCCTGAGAGCCAACCAGCGGCAATCGCGCTTGTGTGAGAGAGTCGCGCGCACTATTCCTGATGGAAAGCGCTTTGGTAAGGGGAAGATAAGCATGGCCACGGGTCCGAACGACAAGTCTCATCTGCCAAGCCGGCACACAACCATCGGCCCTGCACGCGCGCCGCACCGGTCGTTTCTCTATGCCATGGGGCTAAGCGAGGAAGAGGTGAACCAGCCCTTCGTCGGCGTGGCCACCTGCTGGAACGAAGCCGCGCCGTGCAATATCGCGCTGTCGCGGCAGGCACAGGCGGTGAAGATGGGTGTGAAACACGCAGGCGGCACCCCGCGTGAGTTTACCACCATCACCGTGACCGATGGCATCGCCATGGGGCATGAAGGGATGCGTGCCTCACTCGCCAGCCGGGATGCGATCACCGACACGGTGGAACTGACGATGCGCGGCCATTGCTATGACGCGCTTGTCGGGCTTGCGGGCTGTGACAAATCCCTGCCGGGAATGATGATGGCAATGGTTCGGCTAAACGTGCCGTCCGTGTTCATCTATGGCGGGTCGATCCTGCCGGGCCGCTACAAGGGCAAGGACGTCACTATTCAGGATGTGTTCGAGGCTGTTGGCCGCCATCAGGCAGGCGCGAATTCGGACGAGGAGTTGCGGGCGCTAGAGAAGATCGCCTGCCCCTCATCCGGGGCCTGCGGCGGGCAGTTCACAGCCAACACGATGGCTTGCGTGTCAGAGGCGATCGGGCTCGCTTTGATGAATTCCTCGGGTGCACCCGCGCCTTACGAAAGCCGTGATGCCTATGGTACGGCATCGGGCGATGCGGTGATGAACTTGCTGGAAAAGAACATCCGCGCGCGGGATATCGTAACGCTGAAATCTTTGCAGAACGCGGCGCGGGTCGTGGCTTGCACCGGCGGCAGCACCAATGCGGGGCTGCACCTGCCCGCGATTGCGCATGAGGCTGGAATTGATTTCAACCTGCAAGATGTGTGCGAAATTTTCCACGACACGCCCTATTTCGTGAACCTGAAACCGGGCGGCGAGTATGTGGCCAAAGACCTCTATGAGGTTGGCGGCGTGCCGGTGGTGATGAAGGAGTTGCGCAAGGCGGGTCTGCTGCACGAGGATTGCATGACCGCCAGCGGACGCAGCATCGGTGAGGAACTGGACCTGATCGAGCGTGAGGCTGACGGCAAGGTCATCCACCCGATTGAGACGCCGCTGACGGAAACCGGTGGTGTGGTCGGGCTGCAAGGCAACCTCGCCCCCGATGGGGCAATCGTCAAAGTCGCGGGGATGAGCGCCGAGGAACAGGTGTTCACCGGGCCCGCGCGGGTCTTTGAATGCGAGGAAGATGCGTTCGAAGCGGTCAAGGCGCGTACCTACAAGGAAGGCGACGTGATCGTCATTCGCAACGAAGGCCCCGCTGGCGGGCCGGGAATGCGGGAAATGCTGGCCACAACCGCCGCGCTGTCGGGCCAGGGCATGGGCAAAGCCGTAGCGCTGATCACCGACGGGCGGTTCTCCGGTGCAACACGCGGATTTTGCGTTGGCCATGTGGGGCCGGAAGCGGCGCATGGTGGGCCGATTGCGCTGTTGGAAGACGGCGACATGATCACCATCAACGCAGTGACCGGTGAGTTGTCGGTTGCCCTGACGGACGAACAGCTGGCCGCGCGCAAAGCGGCTTGGGCAGGCCCGCGCGAAACGATCTATGCCTCTGGTGCGCTGTGGAAATACGCCCGCCTGGTGGGGTCGGCCAAATATGGTGCGGTTACTCATCCCGGCGGAAAAGAGGAACGGCATGTCTACATGGACCTCTAGGGCGCTTATCCTGACATTGGTACTGGTCACGGCCTGCGGGCGGATGGGTGTTGGGCCGTCCGGCACGCCCCCGGTGCGCGCCGTTTCAGTGACATCCGATTTGGTGACGATAGCGGGGCCGGATGGTTTCTGCGTCGATCCGGACTCGACCCGCGATAGCGGCGATACCGCTTTTGTGCTCTTGGGCAATTGTGCAGTGATTTCCGACCGCCGCAGCGCCGGGCAGCCGTCGGTTCAAGCGATCCTGACCGCGTCCCTGTCCGAAGCGGATGCCAGCCAGACCCTGCGCGGTGCGATCCCCGATCTTGGTCCCTTTTTTAACTCGGAAGAAGGCCGCCAACTGCTCAGCCGCGCAGGTGAGGCAGATACGGTAGAGGTGCTGGACAGCTTCCATCAGGGCGATGTGTTCTTCCTGCGTGCCCGCGACAGCAGCGCCAGCGAAATCCAGAACGTCTCGGCTGATTACTGGCGGTCTTATCTGGATGTGGGCGACCGGATCGCAACCCTGACTGTACTGGGCCGCGATGACAGCCCGATCCCGTCCGATACGGGATTACAGACTTTGCGGGAATTCACCCAGGCCGTTCAGATCGCCAACGCGACGGGCGCGGTTCCGGCCGCTCCGCTTGCTGTGCCGGCCGCGCCTGCCCCGGCGGTGGTTAATCCCCGCCCCGCTCAGCCGCGTGGAACGCTCTGGAATGTTGGACTGTTTCGGAGAATAATGGGTGATTAACCGACCAGGGGCTATACCCTTGGCATTGCGTGGAACGAGTGGGAGCGGCAGACAGCTGACATGAGCGGTTTTCTGGAAAAGCGAATGCTGAGAAAGTCGGCCGAGAAATGGGTCGCCCTGGCGGATCGCACCGATTCCATGCCCGCGGAAGAGCTGGAACATCTGCAACGCACCGCCCGGCGCCTGCGCCGTAAGCTGGATCTGTTTGTCGCCGCTTCTGAGGCGAGCCTGATCCCCGATGGGCAATCCGAGATTCTGCGACCAAATCAATTTGACTGGGCCTGGCGGCCGGATCCCTGGACCGCCCCCCGCGCGCCCCGGGGCGTGGTCGAGGTGCCGTCGCCCCACAAGCTGACGGATCATGTGACCCTGTTTCATGATTGCGCCCGGTCCGAAATTGTCCTGCGCCAGACCCGCAACACCGACCCGTCGGTGTGTTGTGCCTTTGGGCTGCTGCTGGATGTCTATCGCTTCGACGGTTCGTTTCTGTCGCTGGTCCTGTCCCTGCCCGATGGTGCGACGAAGAACATTAGCCGCAACCACTATTTCAGCCTGCGCGCCCGCGTGGTCAGCGAACATCCGATCGAGATTTATGCCCGCCTGAATGTTCAGCACGGGCCAAATACCGAACAGATGGTGCGGCAACTGGATCTGAGCGGTGACGTGGGGCTGGCAGAGTTCGACCTGGCCTATTCCAACATCAACGAAAAGCGGGTCGAAAAAGCCTGGATCGACCTGATTTTCGACAACCCGGCGATGAATCAGGTTCACCTTACCGACCTGACGCTGACCCGCGCGCCGCGCGCCGATTTGTGAAGGAACCTCGCGAATGTCCGAATCGAGCCTGGTCAAGACACGCCTGAAAGCGGGCCGCTACGAGGGGCTGCTGAACTCCTCCTCCTCCGCGCCGGTGGTGGAGGCTGTCCACCATGACCGCGTCATCGGCCTGCCCGAGATCGTCCCGATGGAAGGGCATCCGGGGCATTTCCTGCTCGGCTTCGACATCCCGGCAGAGGTTCTGTGCGACGGGGTTCAAACCATCCAGCTGCGCAGCTCTGAGGATGGCGAAGTGCTGGATCGCATCACCATCCTGACCGGCGAACCGCTGGAAGACGACATTCGCGCCGAGGTGGAATTCCTCCGCGAAGAGCTCGACCTTCTGAAACGCAGCTTCCGCCGCCATTGCGTGGAAACCGGGGCGGATTGATTCAAGTGTCCTGCGACGCCCGGCGTCACGATTGAGCACTGCTTGAAAGACACGTGTCCGACAGCGTGCGGAAGTTGCCCCGGATCAGGTCCGCATCGGTGACGTGTGACTTGAAGGCTGGCTGGCATTGACACGCCGTTGATGCGGTCAGCCTGCGCTACCGCCAGATCTACCCCAAAGTGATCTTGTTCGAACCATCGGCCCCTGTGGATTGGGGGATCGACCCCATTGCGTGAAAGGCGTGCTGAGGGCAATTTCGGGTCATTGGAAACGAAAAACACTTCATCGGACACGCCGCTCCGAACGGGCGGCACCCAACCAAAGGAAAAGACTTATGACGACCGTATCCAACCCCTCCCGCCGCACCCACCCCGGTGCGGCGGACTATTTTGCTGTGCCCGCACCCGTGCCATCCCCTTTCGAACCCGGATGCCGCACCTGCCCAAGTGACGCGGCGTAGAGGGTGACAGTCTTCCCGCCTTGGGTCATCTTTGCGCATCGGAGGACTCTATCATGACCCATGCGCTTTACCCTCATCTTCTGGCCCCACTGGACCTTGGCTTTACCACGCTAAAGAACCGAGTTCTGATGGGATCAATGCATACCGGGCTGGAGGAAACAAAGGACTGGCCGCGGGTGGCAGAGTTCTATGCGGAACGGGCCCGTGGTGGCGCTGCGCTGATCGTGACAGGGGGCATGGCGCCCAACAAGGAAGGTGGGGTTTTCCCCGGCGCTGCGGGGTTGTTCACCGAACAGGACATTGCCAATCACCGAGTGGTGACGGATGCGGTTCATGCAGCAGATGGCAAGATCGCCATGCAGATCCTCCATGCTGGCCGGTATGCCTATTCGCCCGATTGTGTCTCCGCCTCTCCTATCAAATCCCCGATCTCCCCCTTCCCGCCAAAGGAGCTGGATGAAGAGGGGATCGAAAAGCAGATAAGCGATATCGTCACCGCCGCTGTGCGGGCACGCGAGGCCGGGTATGATGGCGTCGAGGTGATGGGGTCAGAGGGGTATTTCCTCAACCAGTTCATCGTCAAGCACACCAACAAGCGCACCGACCGGTGGGGCGGGTCGTATGAGAACCGCATTCGTCTGCCGATTGAGGTCGTGCGGCGCGTGCGCGAGGCCGTGGGTGCGGATTTCATTATCATCTACCGCCTGTCGATGATTGACCTGGTGCCCGATGGGTCAACCTTCGACGAGGTGATCCAGCTGGCGCAGAAAATCGAGGCGGCCGGTGCGACCATCATCAACACCGGAATCGGCTGGCACGAGGCGCGAATTCCGACGATTGCCACCAGCGTTCCGCGCAAGGCTTTCGCCTGGGTGACGAAGAAACTGATGGGCAAGGTTGGAATTCCGGTCATCACCTCGAACCGGATCAATATGCCCGATGTGGGTGAAGAGGTGTTGGCGGAAGGGTGCGCCGACATGGTGTCGATGGCGCGCCCCTTCCTTGCAGACGCGCATTTCGTGGTTAAGGCGGCTGAGGGACGTGCCAATGAAATTGCGCCCTGCATCGCTTGTAACCAAGCCTGTCTGGACCACACATTCAGCGGCAAGCTGACCTCTTGCCTCGTGAACCCGCGCGCCTGTCATGAGACAGAGCTGCGCTATGATCCGACCGATGCCCCCAAGAAAGTGGCGATTGTGGGTGCGGGTGCGGCTGGTGTGATGACGGCGGTGATCGCCGCCGGGCGCGGGCATTCCGTGACGCTGTTCGAAAAGGCCGACAAGGTGGGCGGGCAGTTGAACATGGCCAAGCAGATCCCCGGAAAAGAGGAATTCTTTGGGCTGGTGGATTGGTTCGAAACGATGCTGGACACTTCGGGCGTGGATCTGCGGTTGGGAGTTGAGGCAGGGCCGGATCAGCTGAACGGGTTTGACGAGGTGGTGATCTGCACCGGCATCGTGCCGCGCGATCCGGGCATTCCTGGTCAGGACGGGCCGAACGTGCTGTCCTATATAGATGTGCTGGCGCGAAAGGCCCCGGTTGGCGAAAAGGTGGCCATTATCGGCGCAGGCGGCATCGGCTTCGACGTGGCGGAATACCTGGTGCATGAGGGCGAGAGCCCGACTGAGGATCTGGAGCTGTGGAAGCGCGAATGGGGGGTGGGTGACCCTGCCACCGACCGCGGCGGCCTGGCCCCTGTTGGGCCCCGTCCCGAAGCGCCGGCACGCAAGGTCACGCTCTTGCAGCGCAAGAACGAACGGTTGGGCAAGCGGTTGGGGAAGACCACCGGCTGGATCCATCGTGCAGCGTTGAAGATGAAGGCAGTCGAGATGGTGGGCGGCGTGAACTACGAACGCATCGACGCGGACGGCTTGCATGTAAGTTTTGGCGAGGCGCGGGAAAACCCGACGCTGATCGAGGCGGATACCATTGTGCTGTGTGCCGGGCAGCTTTCGGAGCGCACACTTGCAGACCGGTTGGAGGCCGCGGGCATGTCCGTTCATGTGATTGGCGGCGCCGATGTGGCGGCAGAGCTTGATGCTAAGCGGGCCATCAACCAGGGTGCACGGTTGGCCGCAAGCCTGTGATCTTGGGTGTTTCGACGACTTCGTCGCCGACCTGCGGGGGGATCCTCCCCCCGCACCCCCCTGGAGTATTTTTACCAAGAAGAAGGAGAAAAGGCTGACGTCATCCCTTCCCAATACCGGGATGGATTGTGTCATGTTTTGTTTCTTCGCCCTTAACGATCCCCGGTAATACCCGGCTTTGGCCCGTAGTGCTCCGCAATCGCGCCGTATTTGGAAACGATACCAGTATGCGAAACGAAAAGAGCACAGGTGACCCAATGGACCGTCTTACGGAAATGGAAGCCTTCGCCACAGTCGTGGACCAGGGAGGGTTCACGGATGCGGCCAAGAAAATGGGGATCTCGAAATCTGCTGTATCCAAGCATGTTTCGAGCCTTGAAACCCGCCTTGGGGCGCGGCTGCTGAACCGGACAACCCGGCGCGTCAGCCCGACCGAGATCGGACTGGCCTATTACGACCGCGCCCGGCGTGTGTTGAACGACGCAGGCGAGGCGGATGCGCTGGTGACGGCGATGCAATCGGCGCCTTCGGGGATGCTCCGAGTGTCTGTTGCGACAGATTTCGGGGTCAACCACCTGTCGCCCATTCTTGGCGACTTCCTGCATTCCTTCCCCGACATCACCGTCAACATGGTGCTGAACAACCGCTATGTGGAGCTGATCTCCGAAGGGTTTGATATGGCCATTCGGGTGGGTGAACTGGAAGACAGTTCCCTGCGCGCCCGAAAGCTGACCGAGACCACGAAGCGGATGATCGCGAGCCCGGACTATTTCAAGAAATTCGGACGCCCCGAGCGGATCGACGATCTGAATGACCACAAGCTGCTGCATTACTCCAACCAGGCTGCGGGCAACGTGTGGAAGATCACTGCGCCCTCTGGTGAAGTGCGCCAGGTCAGAACGGCGGGATCCCTGACGGTGAATGACGGCCAATCCCTGCTGAATGCAGCGATCGGCGGACTTGGCATCGCCTACCTGCCCAGCTTCCTCTACGCCGAGCCCATGCGGCAAGGCCTGCTGGTCGATGCGATCCCGGATCTGCCCGAAGAAACCCAAGGCATCTACGCTATCTATCCGCCGGGCCGCTACACACAGCCCAAGGTGCGCGCCTTTATCGACTTCCTTGTCGATCAGTTCCGCGACAAGGGCCCTGGCGACTGGTGATTATCTGAGAATTTACGGTTCATGCCGACCCCGCCAACCCCGGCGGGGCAACTCAGCGGGTTGAAGTCACGACGACTTCGACCCGCCTATTTTGTTGGCGGCCCGCGTCGCTGGCATTGTTGGCGCGCGGGGCCAGATATCCGACGCCCTCAGCTCTCAATTGCGCAGAATCGACCCCAAGCGACTGGACGAGGAAGGTACGCACAGCCTCGGCGCGAGATCGTGACAGGGCGATATTGCCTTCGAGCGAGCCCTCTGCATCGGTATGGCCCACGAGAACCACGCGGGTATCGGGGTTGTCGATCAGGAAGGCGGCCAAATCCATCAGCGAAGGATATTCCCCTTCGGCGAGCGTCGAGGAGCCGGTGGCAAAGCTGAGATCCGTCAGAGTGGCGGTTCCCTGAACCGTCAGGCTTTCGCGCAGGTCCATGATCTCATCGCCATCGGGCGACCGGGTAGAGACACCGACCGAGACCGGCGTCATGTCGGCGGGGCTGATGCGGACCATGTGAATATAGCCACGAGTCCCGCCACGAGAGGTCAAGAGGCCCACAAATTCAGAGCCACTTTCGCCTGCCATTTCAGCGACAAGGTAGGAATAATCACCCAGGTCCACGTGCATCGCCGGTTCCGGCGTCACATCCATGGCGAAGCGGAAGTCAAACCCGCCGCACAGCGTGGCATCGCAGGCGAAGACGGGTGAATAGCCTTGGCTTTCCAGCTGCATCCGCAGCGCGGCCATCAGTTGCGCGCTGTTGCCACTGTAATCCACGACCTGCCAGACGGACCGGGCCAGCGCACCCTCGACAGTCATCATCTCGGCCCCGGTCCCCAGCCAGGGGCTGACCGGCAGGCTGTAGTAGGTGGCGCTCTCGGTTTCCTCGTGTGACAGCTCGGACACGCCCGGCAGCTCCAGCTCCAATGCGTGGGCGGGCAGGGCAGCAGCAAGTGCCAAAAGGGATATGAGAGCGCCCCTGATCACCGGTTCATGCCATGGTATTCATCATTCGGGCGCATATCGACGGCAGAGGCCATGCGGTTGGTCATGTTGAAGAAGCTGGCGACCGATGCGATGTCGAAAATATCGCGATCGGAAAAGCCCACGTCGCGCAGCGCCTCGCGGTCGTCTTCTCCGATCTCATAGCTGGCTTCTGTCATCAGGACCGCGAAATCCAACATGGCGCGTTGGCGCGGGTCCAGATCCGCAACGCGGTAGTTCATGACCAGCATCTCGCCCAGCTTCGGATCGCCCGAAAGCGCCCGCACCGCCTGCCCATGGGCGGTCAGGCAATAGAAACAGCGATTCACGGCGGACACCACGACCGCGATCATCTCGCGCTCCAGCTTGGTCAGGTTGCTCTGGCCCAGCATCAGATCGTTATACATCGCGGTGAAGGCATTCAGCTTGTCCACATCGAACGCATAGGCCGCGAGTACATTGGGGATCATCCCCAGCTTCTCGTCGCAGATGTCAAAGTACTTCTGCGTTGCCTCTGGCAGCGGGTCCAGAGGCGGCAGGTTCAGCGCGGTTGCCTTCGGGTTGGGTTTCGCCACGGATCAGCCTTTCTTGATACGGTAATGATAAGCACCGGCAGAGGTCATTCCCAGTCCAGCGTAGAGAGTTTGGGCGGGTTTGTTGGCCTTGACAACCAAAACGGCAAGATCCCGCGCATGATGCCGCTTGGCCCAGTTGGCTGCGCCCTGCATCATGGTTTTCCCAATCCCCATGCGGCGCGCGTCTTTCGAGACTTCCAGGGCGTGCAGCATGGCGGTGCCATTATGGATGGCGACGAAGGCGGTCGCGACGGGGTGATCGTTGTGACGGCCCAAAAGCGCTGTCTTGGGGCCTTGCACACGGTCCATGACGGCAAGCCGCGCGGGGCCAATGCCACCTTCGGCCCAAATCTCGGTCTGCACGGCCAGAGGGGGCCAGCATGGGATTGCGGCAAGGCGATGAAGATCGGCGGTGAGTGTCCCAACCGGGGCGACAAGGAAATCGACCGGGTCGATGACATCATAGCCCATATCGGCCAAAACAGTGTCTAACTTAGCGTCTTCGGGTCTGATCTGAAACAACAGGTCTTGTCCCAGATCGCGGCACGCCTGTTCGGCTTGGGAAATGTCAGCAGGTGACCATTCCCCTTTGGCGGTCACTGAAGACACGCGCTTGCCCGCGCCTTGCCCATCACGCACCAGCCAGGGGCCGATGCGGGTGTAGGATGCCGCGGGCCAGGTGGCCTCGCACGTGTCAAAAAGAGCAGTGTTAGAGACTGTCATGTGGATTCCGGGAAGAGACGCACAAGCGCCGAAATGACCTTGTCGATATGCGGTCCATTAGTGCCGCGCACAACGATGTTCGATCCATAGACCCCGTTTTGAATATAGGGGTACGACCCGATCGAGACTTCGGGATTCTGCTCTGCCAGCGTCGTCAGCGGTCCGGCGATCTCTCCTTCGCCACGTTCAATGCGGATGTTCTGCGATAGCAACGGCGCGCCGCCGGTTAGCGTCGGCAGGATCGAGGCGACCATGGCTTGAAAGACCGACGGCACCCCCGCCATCACATGGACATTTTGCAGGGTGAAGCCGGGCGCGGTGGACACCGGGTTCTCGATCAGGGTCGCGCCATCGGGAATGCGGGCCATGCGCAGGCGCGCCTCGTTCAGATCTTGCCCGGACCGGTCGTAATGAGCCTGCAACAGCGCTCGGGCATCGTCGCGGATGCTGATCGGCGTATCGAAGGCGGCGGCGACCGCCTCGGCGGTGATATCGTCATGGGTGGGCCCGATGCCGCCAGAGGTAAAGACATGGTCATAGGTGGCAGACAACGCGCGAATGGCGGCAATGATACCATCGTGCGTATCGGCCACAACGCGCACCTCTGTCAGGTCGATTCCGTGGTTGCTTAGCTGCTGCGCCAGATGGTGCATGTTCGAATCGCGGGTGCGGCCCGAGAGGATCTCGTCGCCGATCACCAGCATCGCGGCGGTTGGGTTGGGCATATGCGTGTTCCTTGCCTCGTGTTGCGCTCAGGTATAGGGCCGGGTCATGCGCTTTCAAACCCCTCTCATCCCCGCCCGGCTGATCCGCCGCTACAAACGCTTCCTGGCCGATTGTCGGTTGGCAGATGGGCAAGAGATTACCGCCCATTGCGCCAATCCCGGCAGCATGATGGGGCTGGCGGAACCGGGCAGCCTTGTGTGGCTGGAACCCAATGACGACCCCAAGAAGAAGCTGAAATTCGGCTGGCGCCTGGTCGATCATGAAAATGGCCATTTCACCGGGGTTGATACCAGCCTGCCCAACCGAATGCTGCGCGGGGCGTTGGAAGCGGGAGAGGTTGCGGGGCTGGAGGGATATGAAACCGTTCGGGCGGAAGTGAAATACGGTGAAGCCAGCCGGATTGACTTCCTGCTGCAAGGCGCGGGCCGCCCCGATACCTATGTTGAGGTCAAGTCGGTGACGCTGTCCCGTCAACCCGGTCTGGCGGAGTTCCCCGACAGCAAGACCGCACGCGGCGCGAAACATCTGGCGGAGCTTTCTGCGATGGTCGCGCAAGGGCATCGTGCCGTGATGCTCTACCTGATCCAGCGCACCGATTGCGATGTGTTCACATTGGCAAGCGATATCGACCCCGCCTATGCAGCGGCTTATGCCGGGGCGCGCAATGCGGGGGTGGAAACGCTCTGCTTCGATTGCCGGATCACGCCCGATGGTGTGTGGCTAGGAGCAATAAGAGACATAAGAATCCCCTGAATAGAGACTGATTGTCCTGATTCCCATCACGACAGGCAGTCCGCTACATGATCAAAGACAAGGCGAATTCGGCGGCTTGTGCGAAGCTCCCGATGGGTGACCAGCCAGGTCGGGATGGTGAACGGGTCAATCTCGGATAAAACAGGCTCTAACTCAGGGAATTTTGCCATTACTCTGTCGGGCAGCATCACCAATCCCAGCCCGCTTCGTGCCATCTCTGCCGCCACGATCTGAGAGGTGGTGCCAAGCCGGAAATTCGCCTTGGTCAGCGTCAGCCCAGTGGGCAAGAGATAGCCCAACATACGATCCACCTCGACGAAGCTGATGATCTGATGATTGGCCAAGTTTTCGACAGTTGGCACGCCATAAGCCTCTTGGTAGGGGCGAGAGGCATAGAACCGCATCGTTTCGTCGCGTAGCCTACGAGAGATCAGATTCGGTTGATCGGGCCGGGAATGTCGGATTGCGATGTCAGCCTCCCGACGAGCGAGATCCCGTAGATCATTGTCGGATACGATGTCGATCTCCAGCAGCGGCGCCACCGGCGCGAGCTTCGCCAAGATAGGGGGCAGGACGAAGGCTGAGATAAGCTCTGACCCTGTGATCCGAACAAGCCCCTCGATAGTCTGCGACTGACCGGACGCCGACAGCGAAACCATGTTTGCTCCGCTCGCCATCGTTTGGACGTGCTCCAATAGCTCAAATCCCGCCTCGGTAAGCATGACCGACCGACCCGTTCGTTCAAAAAGCGTGACGGCAAGAACCTCCTCCAGGCTGGCGATCTGGCGACTGACGGTTGGTTGCGTTTGTCCAAGGGCGCGGGCGGCAGCGGAAAGGGACCCCTCCTCGACAACAGTCAGGAAGGTCCGGGCGTGGTTCCAGTCGAATGAAGGTGATCGTCGAGTCATATATTTTCGTATACCAAGACTGCATATTTTGGCAATTCATAGTCTAATTTTGTATGTGTTAGGGCCTGCACATTCCCTGGACCTTCGGGTCCTGGCCCAAGCGCAGGACATTGCCATGAAACTCGTCATTCTCGGTGCCAATGGGCGCACCGGTTCTCTTGTGATCCGCCACGCAATCAACAAGGGGGCCATGGTAACCGCAGTCGTCCGGTCAGACGCAAAGCGTCCTCAGTTGCGACACGAACGGCTGAGTGTTGTCATCGGAGACCCGTGCGATCCCGCGTTTCTGACTGGCGTGTTCCGAGGACAGGATGCCGTGATCTCTACGCTCGGGGGGCGTATGCCAACCAAGCACGCCACCGCAATTTACCCAAGATCGGCGGAGTCGATTGTTCATGCCGCGTGGGAAACCGGTTTGAAACGTGTCGTGGTGACGTCTACCGCGCTTCTCTTCCCGTCCCGTTGGTGGGGCGAGGCCCTGCTTGCGACCCTGGTCAGGAATGTCGTGACGCGCGCCCGAAGGATGGAACAGATCTTTGCCGCTTCCAGTTTAGACGTGACTGTTGCGCGCTGTGGGTTCCTGACAGATGCCGATGAGACCGCCTATCGCGCGCTGGAAGGTGCCTTGCCAATGCATGGATCATCAATAGCCCGCAATAGTCTTGCGATCTTCTTGCTGGATTGCGCGATGTCTCCGCAGAGCGGGTTTCAGGTCATGGGCGCGTCCAGACCGCTTTCTTAAGGGGCCTGATATGCGCGCCTCACTCTTTTCAGGCCCCCGGAATGGTCCAATCCCCTTACTCAGAGACTTGAATCAACGTCTGTGTCGGGAACGGGATGTCGATGCCAGCCTTATCCAGCGCTTCTTTCACCTGGCGCTTCATATCGGCCTCGAATGCGAACTTGTCTGACGACGCACACCAGACCCGAACGAGGAAATCGACGGAACTGTCGCCGAGATTGTTCACCTGGCAGAAAGGTTCCGGGTCTTTCAGGGCGCGGGGATCTGACAGGATGGTGTCGCGGATGACCTTTTCGGCAGTCGCTAGGTTCGAGCCGTAGGACACGCCGAAGGTCCACTCTGCACGGCGGGTGTCATAGACCGAATAGTTGGTGATCACGCTGCCCCACACACTCGCGTTTGGCACGATCACTTGCACATTATCCAAAGTCGCAAGTTCCGTCGTGTTCAGCGAAATGTCCTTAACATTGCCGGAAACCCCTGCAACAGAGACGAAATCACCCAGTTTGATGGGCCGGAACAGGATGATCATAACCCCCGCCGCGACGTTCGACAGGGTGCCCTGCAACGCCAGGCCAATGGCAAGACCGGCAGCACCGATGGCCGCGACAAGCGAGGTGGTTTGCACCCCGAACGTGTTCAGCACGACCACAAGCGCCAGGATCAGCACCGCATAGCGCGCAAGGTTGCCGAGGAAAGTGAACAGCGTGTCGTCCAGTTCCTCTCGCGCCAGCGCAATCTTGACGATCTTGCGCCGGACCCATCCACCGATGATGAAGGCAGCAAACAGCAGCAGGATGGCGGCGACGACACTGCCAACCATCTGCGCGAGAAAATCCAGTGTCATGACATCGCCAAGCGTTTGTCCTCCCCCGATATCCAGTGTCATCAGATTGCTCAGCGCTTCCATCTTTCATGCTCCTGTTGCCTGTCGCTTTCGCCATGGCTAACGCAAAGCTGCGCGGGCGGCAAATCGCTCCGCCCTCTGGCATCCGGGCGCGTCCTGCCCTAGGTTGCAGCCCGAAAAGGCCAAGGAGCGCTACGTTGGACAAGTTCGAAGGCCGTCTGACCCGGGACGGTATCCGCATTCACAACCCCGATGATTTCGCCGGTATGCATAAGGCTGGCGCTCTGGCTGCGCGTATCCTCGATGATATCGCAGCCATGGTGGAACCGGGCGTGACGACCGAGGCGCTGGATGCAGAAATCGAGCGGATGGTGAACGACGCGGGCGCGACCTCGGCGACGATCGGTTACAAAGGCTACCAACACGCCAGCTGCATTTCTATTAACCACGTGGTTTGCCATGGCATTCCTGGGCCGAAGACGCTCAAGAACGGCGATATCCTGAATATCGACGTCACGGTGATCGTCGATGGCTGGTTTGGCGATACCAGCCGGATGTATGTGGCGGGCAGCCTCAGCCGCAAGGCCGAAAGACTGGTTCAGGTCACACATGATGCGCTTTTCAAGGGGATCGAGGCTGTGAAGCCCGGCAATACCTTCGGCGATATCGGCTACGCCATTCAAAGCTATGTCGAAGGGCACCGCATGTCAGTGGTACGCGATTTTTGTGGGCATGGTCTTGGGCAGGTGTTCCACGCGCCGCCCAATGTGCTGCATTATGGACGCCCCGGAACCGGCCCGGTTCTGGAAGAAGGCATGTTCTTCACGATCGAGCCTATGGTGAACCTAGGTCGCCCGGAAACGAAGGTTCTGGCCGATGACTGGACAGCAGTGACCCGCGACAAGTCGCTGAGCGCGCAGTTTGAACATTCCATCGGTGTGACGGCCGACGGGTTCGACATTTTCACGCTATCGCCGGGCGGCAAGTTCCACCCGACCTGGGGTTAAGCGCCGGTTTGACCGAGGGATCCGACCTGCCTAGGGTAGCTTACCCATCACGAAAGGTGTGACATGCGGATCATTCTGGCGTTCATTCTGGCGATAGCTGGCCTGACCGGCGGCGCCACGGCGCAAGTTTCGGGCAGCGTGGACTTCAACCTGTTCGAGCTTGAGGGCCTGACCACCAGCCGCGTCTTCCTGTTCGACGAAGGCTATTCGCAGCAATATGGCATCCCGGTGCCGGTTCCCTTTACGGTATCCGTCCCCAACCGGGATGAGATCACGCTGATCGCGGATGGCCAGCCCGATGGCGGCGCCTTCGTCAAGTTCACCTTCGCCACCGGTGAACCGCGCCAGTTTGTCGAGAATATCCAGGTGGTGACTGCAACTATCCCGATGGCTGAAGACGCCGATGATCCGCAGATGGCACGGTTGCAGATGGCGGTGTCCTTGCTGCAGGACAGGGTCTTTCCCGTGGCGGTACAGGGCTTCGACAACGCAGTGGTTCTGGCTATCGAGATCTTTGAGTTCGAGGGCTATATGGGCGTCCACCTGATCGGCCGCTATTCGGACCCCGCGATTGGCCCGATGCTGCTGCGCCTGACAGCGCATCCCAATCCGGGCCGCCCAGAAAGCTATCTGACCGTGGCGAATATCAACCTGGCGCTTGTTCCGGTCACAGACGGAGAAACGCTGCGACGTAGCCTGTCCAGTCAGGTGGCCAACGGCCTGACCTATCTGCCGGAGTAACCGGGTATTAACCATTCATGGAGAATCCTCGGGGAATGACAAATCGCCCTGTCCGATTCGATGAACAGCGCTTGCCCGGTTTCGAATTCGATCCGGGGGCCGGTGCCGCGCCCTCAGGCTCTCGGCTGGACGATCTGGTTGAAGATCATCGCAAATTTCACCGCCAGCGCCTGCGCCAGCGGTTTACCGACGGCGGCGCGGCGGCCGTGCCGGATTATGAACTGCTGGAGATGCTGCTTTTCCGTGCCAACCGACGCGGTGATACCAAGCCGCTGGCAAAGCGGCTGCTCAAGACCTTTGGCGATTTAAACCACGTCCTTGCCGCTCCACCTGCGCGCCTGCGCGAGGTGAAAGGCGTCGGAGATGCCGTGGTGTTCGAGCTGAAGCTGATGGAATCCATCGGTCACCGAATGGCGCGCGCCAAGGTGATCAACAAACCGCTTCTGTCGTGATGGGACGCGCTCTTGGATTACTGTCAAACAGCCATGGCGCATCGCGATCTGGAACAGTTTCGCATCCTGTTTCTGGACCGTAAAAACGTGCTGATCGCGGATGAGGCGCAGCAAACCGGCACGGTGGATCATGTGCCGGTTTACCCGAGAGAGGTTGTAAAGCGCGCGCTGGAACTGAACGCCTCGGCGCTGATCCTTGTTCACAACCATCCCTCTGGAGATCCGAACCCAAGCAAGGCGGATATAGACATGACCTACGCCATACGCGACGCGGCAGAGGTGCTGAACATCACGATCCACGATCATCTGATCATCGGCAAAGCAGCGACCCTCAGCTTCCGCTCTGAAGGCTATCTCTGACGCCTACCCTTCGTTCATCGACCAGAACAAACCAGAACGCGCCCGTTTTCACCCCATCTCTCGTGGATCGCCAGTGGCCCAGGCAACCCCGTCGCCCCGATCCAGCGTGGCCAGCACCGTCATATCCTCGGATGAAATTTCAAACCCGAACAGATCAAGGTTCGCCCGCATACGATCCGCGTTCATGCTTTTCGGCAGCACGGGGAACCCGTTTTGAACGCCCCAACGAAGCAACAGTTGCGCCTCTGACACTTGGTAGCGGGCGGCCATTTCCCTGAACGGCGACTCGGCGTTCTGGCTATCGGCCTTCATCTCTTCCGTCTTGGCAGAGCTCTGCCCCGGCTCCGCACGCCAGGTCGATAGCGGCACGAGCGAGCTATAGGCGATTGGCAAGATGCCCTCGGCCCGCAGAAATCCCACCAGAGCCGGCTTTTGTGACCAAGGATGGAGCTCGATCTGATTGGCCTCTGGCATCGGCAGCCCGGCATCGCGGATCTCTCCGATATGGGACTCGGTGTAGTTGCTGACACCGATGGCGCGCACGCAGCCCTCTGCCTTCAGGTCACATAGCGCCCGCCATTGTTCCACCCGCTTATCCGCACCGGACGGCGCGTGAATGAGATAGAGGTCGATCACATCGAGACCAAGCGCCTTGCGGCTGGCTTCAAACGCGGCGCGCGTTTCGTCGTAGCCCTTGGGCGGATCGCCCCATGCGGCATTGCCAGGCCAAAGTTTGGTTGTCACGAAAACCTCGTCACGGGTGATCCCGGCACGGGCAATGCCATCCGCGATACCCGCGCCGACACCAGCTTCGTTGTGATAGCCCGCCGCGGTATCGATATGGCGATAGCCGTTGACAATCGCCTCGGCCACAACGCGCGCGGCATCATCGTCCGCAATCAGGTAGGTGCCGAAACCGACCGCGGGGATCTTGGTATTTCCAAGCTGAAACTGTTCCTGAAGATTGGTCATGTCAGGTCTCCTCGATCAATGGCCTGATCCTATTGGATGCCGCGTCGCGCCGCTTGTCAGATGCTACGAACAACTTGTCCGATCCTGCATTAGGCGGAATATCATTCCCCCTTTGCCGAATTCTCTACCATAGTCGGTGTCAGGAGGATGAATCATGATCGGAGAAGGGTCTATTTCCCATATTCAGAGACTGATTGATGGAGAATCCGCTGGATTCTCCGCCGGTATCTTCGCGTTGAAGGAGTCTGAAGAAAGGCTGATCGAGGCAAGTGTTTACGACCCTGTGATTTGCCTGATCCTTCAAGGATCAAAGGAAACGACAAGTCACAAGGGCACGGTTCACCTTGCGAAAGGGGATATGCTCGTCGTTTCACATGACACCCCGGTCACCGCGCGGATCACCCAAGTGCCGTACCTGGCGCTGATCTTACCGATCGACCTTGCCCGCATTCGGTCCCTTGCGGACAGCATTCCAGACAACCCTGCCCCCGAACAGACCGACGTGATGCGCGCAACCGTGGCGGATACGGACCTGTTGCAGACGCTGTCTCGGCTGCTTTCGCTGGAACCCGGCACAACCGATGACCGGGTGCTGACGCCCCTTCTGCTCACTGAACTGCACTATCGTTTGCTGACCTCCCCGGCCGGTGGCATGTTGCGGCGGTTGCTGTCACCGACCAGCCAGGAAAGCCGGATTGCCCGCGTCGCGTCACTGATCCGGCGTGATCACGCGCGGCCCTTGCGTCTGGCGGATCTGGCGAGAGAGGCCGGGATGGGGCAATCCGCCTTTCATCAGCACTTCAAGGCCCTGACCGGAACCACGCCCTTGCAGTTTCAAAAGGATGTGCGCCTGTCTGAAGCGTTGCGGCTGCTGGAACACGGCGCTCAATCGGTGACGGAGATCGGCTTTGCGGTTGGCTATGAAAGCCCTGCCCAGTTCAGCCGAGAGTTTTCTCGCCGGTTCGGCAGGCCCCCGCGACAGGTTTTGCAACAACAGGGGATTGCGGCCCAATAGGGCTCATCGCAGCCAAACCTCAACACGCCGATTGACGGCGCGCCCTGCCTCGCTGTCATCGCAGGCCATGGGCAGCGCTTCACCAAATCCATCCACGCGCAGTCTGACACGGTTCAGATCACCCTCCTCTGCCGCCGCGATGACGGCAAGCCGGGCAGATTCTGCCCGCCCGAGTGACAGGCGCAGATTGGCCTCAGCCCCGCCCTGTCCGTCGGAAAAACCCACGAAAACCAGCTCACGCCCGTCAAATGCGCCCCTCTCGATGGCGCGGGCAAGGCGCGAGACGGCGGACAGTGATTGGGGATCAAGCTCGGTCGTGCCTTCCTCGAATCGCAGGGTGGTCGACAGGCGTTCGGCCCCCGTCATGGCGGCGACAAGGCCCTGTAAATCCTCCAGCGAAATCTCCTCGCCCGCAGCTGCCACAGCATTGGCCAGCCGTTCACCTTGCGTGGCCAGCGGTTGCAGGGTGATCCCCTGATTGACGAATCCAAGGCGACGGATCACCCGGTCGGCATCCTGGCTTTCGAAAAACCGCATGAAGTCGCGCACAAGCTGGGGCATCCGCCGCACCGGCAGATACATCAGAAGTGGTGCGGTTAGTGGGTAATCCTCTGATTTGAGGCTACTGGCGGTTGCGTGCTGTACAAACCCGCAAGCCCCGCGCAGGGGGACCGGACGGGCGTTCCCAGGGCGAGAGAAGCGCCCGATTCCGATGGCATAGGGATCGCGCGCGACGGCATCAGCCAAATCGGTTGCATCGGTGTGAATGATGGCGCTCGTGCTGAGATCCAGATCGAAAGGCCCCATGATCCGGGTCGCAATGTCCTGTGCATGCCCGCTGGCCGGGTCCATCGCATGAAGCGCAATCGGTGCATCCGGCCCGTCCAGATCCTGCCAATTGGTGATTTCGCCGGCAAAGACACGGGCCAGATCCTCTAGCGACAGCGCGTCAACGGGATTGGTCGGCGCAACCAGCGGCACCAGTGCATCGAGCGCCAAGACCCGACTGCGAGCCACCATCGACAGATCTCCCTGATCAGCGGCCTCGGCGGCATCCGTTTCCGAGCTGTCGGGTTGGCGCAAAGCCAGCGCAACGTCGGTATCCCGGTCCAGCAACGCTTGCAGTCCTGCATCGGTCGTGGTGGCGGTCACGTAGAACCGGGCGGCTAGGGCTTCGTCCTCACCCCGCATCAAAGCAAAGAGTGAGCGGTTCTCAGCCAGAATTTGACGCCGCACCGTCAGCCCGCGCGCAGCGGCGAAACGTTCGATCAAGGCCGGGAACAGTTGCTCTGCGATCACCGGCGCGCCCATGAACCGTATCTCGGCCACGTAGTTTTGCAGATCGGGGCAGCCGGGGCCACGGCAGGTGACGCCCTGAGCGTTGACCGTCAGTGGTCCGAAGATCGAGTCGATCCGGTAATATTCCCCGTCGAAACCGATGATCGTGCCCGACAGTTCCACCGATCCATCAAGCGAGCGAAGCTCCACATCCTGTGCGGAGGCGAAGCAGGTCGTCATCAAAATGGAAAGAGCGGCCAAAACGGCCGCCCTGACATGAACAATCATAAAGCGTGGTGCCGGTGAAGATCAGTTTGATGCGACTCTCAGGTCATGCAGCAGATTTTGCAACACAAGATAGTCACCCACAGCGTCACAGTCCGGCAGCGTGAAGGTCAGTTCGATGACAGAGACACGCCCGTCTTCCTCCAGCTCCAATGTGCGGGCCAGTGTATCCTGACCGCAATTCGCTTCTGTCACCGGGGCTTCTATGGACATGCGGACGTTGCCTGCCCCGTCCAGCGTGTCGCGCGGGAAGGAATAGATTTGCGCCAGCATCGGGTTCTCGACCTCTGTGTCGCCCACTTGCATGACAAAGCCGCCTTCGCCCGATACGGCACGGTCAATGCTGCCCGCATTATCCAGCCAGATATGACCAGGATCGCCATAGGTGGCGCCAAACTCCATCGCGTGCAGTTCAAGCGACCTGTTTTCGTTCCACTGCAGGCCGACGCGGTAATAGCTGTCCAGATCCGGCACAATGGCGAGCGAGGAGTCGCTGGCGCCATCAGGCATTCGCACGGTGAAGAAAGCAGGGTTTTCAAAGACCGGCACATCCATGGTCAGAAGGCCCATGACATCGGTGCGCCCGGTCAGGTTCAGGCCGGAATGTTCGATGACAACTCGGGAATGGGGTTGGCACGGGTCCATGATGTCCAGGGCCACCATCGCACCTTCGCTGGCCGTGGTGCTGATGGACAGGCCACAGGGCAGGCCAAAGGGGCTAAGGGGTTGGTCGGTCATGGTGGTTGTAGCTTCTGCCGCCTGAGCAAGCCTTTGGGGCTGTGGCAGCGCAGGTGCTGCTGGTGCGTCGGATGGCAAGGCCAGTTCAATTTCAGAAGCCTCGATCACGGGGGCCTGACCCGTAGATCCGGTGCTGGCAGAGACCAAGACAGTCTCAACAGGCGGTGCGCTTGCATCGCTTTGGATCATTGCCCGCATGGTTTCGACATTCAGTGGACGGATGTTGGCTGACCGGGCCTCGGACATCAGGGTGCCAAAGGTTATTGCCCCCACTCCAATGGTTGCGATGGCGATGATACGAGGCGAAATATTCATAACGGTCTCCGGGCTCACTACCTGGAAACAATCCCTCTCAATTGGGGCGATATTGCGGAAATGCGGGGGAATTGCGGGGGAATCAGACCGCGCGGTTGCCGAGGCTTCCCAGATAGGCGGCAAAGCTGAACTTGCTGGTCACATGGGCGGAAAACGCGTCGAACACCGCTTGCGGATCGAATGCGGTATCCGAGCCGAGCAGGTGGTAGTGCACCCTGGGCTCGAACCCCGGATCAAGCAGTTCCGATATCACCGGTTTGCCGCAGACATAGGCGCTCAGCAGGCGGGGGGCTTCGGTGTAGACCCCCGCCTCGAAATGGATGTTCAGAACAGCACGGTGATCGCGGATCATCCGATCGAGCGCGTCATAGAAAGTGCCGTCTGCGACAAGCGTAACCTCAACGCCTTCGATTCCCTGAAGCACGCTTTTGCGCCGCTTGCCGCCGGTCCACCCAAAGAACAGGATCCCATCTTTCGTCGGGGGTGTGTAGGGCAGGGGGGTATCGGGAAAAATATGCGGCCCGAAGCTAAGCTTCTGGCGGTTCTTTGGAAGGCCAAGTTCAGCGTCATAGAACGCAGCGTTGCAGGCCGACAGGTCCAGCACCCGATGCGACCGGCGCACGGCCTTGAGTATGCGTTGCAGGTTGGACCGCTTGCGGGACGGCCAGAGCGCGGCACCGCCCGCCTCATATAGCTGTTCGGTCTGGATTGCGATGCGAAAGCCGGGCCGCGACCAGGCATCACCGAACTCCTGATGAACCCCGCAATAGACAGTGGTGGGTGGCCCGTCGCAGGCGGCATCAGGCAACCCGCCAAGAATGTCGCGCGCCATCTGGTCCAGAACCGGATGGACCGATAGAAAGGTCAGGTTGCCACGGGTCCGTTCAAGCAGCTCTGACATCTCAGAGCGCCCGAACGCGGCCTGTGTCTGCCGCGGTCACAGACGACCGTGGCAATGTTTGAACTTCTTGCCCGACCCGCAGGGGCAGGCATCGTTGCGGCCGGGGTTGCCCCAGGTGTCCGGGTTGTTTTCGTCAAAACCGGGCGCGGCATTGGAATCCGGGTCCGGGCCAGCCGCAGCGGCAGCGGCAGCATCGGCAGCGCCCAAAGCGGCGGCTTGGGACGCAGCTTGACGTTCCTGCATCTGGCGCATGATCTCCTGCTGCTGTTCAGGTGACAGCGGCTGGATGCGAGACAGCTTTTCCGTGACGTCTGCGCGCAGGCCATCCAGCATCATCTCGAACAGCTGGAAACCTTCGGTCTTGTATTCGTTCAGCGGATCACGCTGTGCATAGCCCCGGAAGCCAACGACAGACCGCAGATGTTCCAGCGTCAGAAGATGTTCGCGCCACTTGGTGTCGATGGTCTGCAACAGCAGCTGCTTTTCGATCTGACGCATGTTTTCAGGGCCGAAATCCACGGCCTTCTTGGCCATCTGTTCGTCCGACGCCCTGGCAATGCGTTCGCGCATCACATCATCATCGACGCCTTCTTCATCGCCCCAAGCCTGCACCGGCAAATCCAACGCAAGTGCTTTCTTGATCGCCTCATGCAGACCGTCGGTATCCCACTGGTCGGCATAGGACCGCGGCGGCATGTAGGTTTCGATGATGTCGTCGATCACCTGATGGCGCATGTCCTGAGTGATTTCGCTGATATCCTCGGCGGCCATGATTTCCAGACGCTGACCAAAGATGGCCTTCCGCTGGTCGTTCATCACATCGTCGAACTTCAGCAGCTGCTTACGGATGTCGAAGTTGCGCCCCTCGACCTTGGCCTGTGCGCGCTCCAACGATTTGTTTACCCAGGGGTGAACGATGGCCTCGCCTTCTTGAAGACCGAGCGTGGACAGCATCTTGTCCAGACGTTCAGACCCGAAGATGCGCATCAGATCATCCTCAAGCGACAGGAAGAAGCTGGATCGGCCAGGGTCCCCCTGACGACCCGAGCGACCGCGCAGCTGGTTGTCGATACGGCGGCTTTCGTGGCGTTCGGTTGCCAGAACATAAAGCCCGCCGGCATCCTTAACCGCCTGCTCGTCGGCCAGGTGCGCCTCTTCAATGCGGGCGCGTATTTCATCGGGATGACCTTCGGGATCGGCGGCGATGGCCTCCATGATCTTGAACTCGACATTGCCGCCCAGTTTGATGTCCGTCCCGCGGCCTGCCATGTTCGTGGCGATGGTCACTGCACCAAGCTTGCCCGCATCGGCAACGATCTGTGCCTCCTGCTCGTGCTGACGCGCGTTCAGGATGTTGTGGGGCAATTTGGCTTCGGTCAGCATCTGACCCAGCATTTCCGACTTTTCGATCGAGGTGGTGCCGACAAGAACCGGCTGGCCCTTTTCATGGGCGGCGCGGATTTCCTCGACGATGGCTTCGTATTTCTCACGCCCCGTGCGGTAGACTTTGTCGTCTTCGTCGATCCGGGCAATCGGGCGGTTGGTGGGAACTTCAACCACGCCAAGCCCGTAGATCGACATGAATTCCTCGGCCTCGGTCGCGGCGGTGCCCGTCATGCCACCGAGCTTGTCATAGAGACGGAAGTAATTCTGGAACGTCACGCTGGCGAGCGTCACGTTTTCCGGCTGGATGCTGACACCTTCCTTGGCCTCAATCGCCTGGTGCAGACCGTCGGACAGGCGGCGGCCAGCCATCATGCGGCCGGTGAACTCGTCGATCAGCACGACCTCTCCGCCGCGGACGATATATTCCTTGTCCTTGGTAAAGGTCTTGTGGGCACGCAGCGCGTTGGTTGCGTGGTGCACGATGGTGGTTGATTCAGGATCATAAAGGCTCTGACCTTCGGGCAGGATGCCGACCTCCAGCAGTTTTTCTTCAAGGAAGTCGTTGCCCTCGTCGGTATAGGTCACCTGACGGGTCTTTTCGTCGTGGGTAAAGTGTTCATCCTGAATGAACGGCATAACCTCGTTCATCTTGGTATAGAGATCCGACCGGTCATCAGACGGGCCGGAAATGATCAGCGGCGTCCGCGCTTCGTCGATCAGGATCGAGTCCACCTCGTCGACAATCGCAAAATTGTGACCACGCTGCGCCATGTCAGACAGGTTGGCGCGCATATTGTCGCGCAGGTAGTCAAACCCAAGCTCGTTATTGGTCGCGTAGGTGATATCGGCCTTGTAGGCCTTGCGCTTTTCGGCATCGGGCTGGCGCGGATAGACAACACCGGTGGACATGCCAAGCGCGGTGTAGACCTTGCTCATCCATTCGGCGTCGCGTTTGGCGAGGTAGTCGTTGACGGTGACGATATGAACGCCCTTGCCGGTCAGCGCATTCAGGTAGGCCGGGAACGTGGCGACGAGGGTCTTACCTTCGCCGGTCTTCATCTCGGAAATATTGCCCTGATGCAGGAAAAGACCGCCCATAAGCTGCACGTCAAAAGCCCGCAGGCCAAGGGCACGGCGGGCGGCTTCACGGCAGTTTGCGAAGGCTTCGGGCAGCAGATCGTCCAGAGCTTCGCCGTTCTGAGCGCGATTTCGCAGCTCGGCGGTTTTTTCGACGATGCCGGTATCGGTCAGCTTCTCGAATTCCGGCTCCAGCGCGTTGATCTTTTCGATGACGGGGCGCGAGGCTTTGACCTTGCGGTCGTTTGGCGAGCCGAAGACCTTCTTCGCGAGTGTTCCAAGACCTAGCATATTTATTTTCGCCTTCCGCACCGTCGCGCTGCGAATTGCAGCCGCAATCTGTCAAACCTGAGGGCATCGGGTTGTTCGGCTCCTTGCAGGCGTCTAAAACAACCCCAAGTCAGGTTGGGCCCCGATGCCAAACCAGAGAGGGACATAAGGGGCCGCCGGAAATGTGTCAACGCGGCCGGGGGTCTTCCCGGCCATCCAACATGGGAAACTCTTCTATGACGAAACGAATTCTTGCCGGCGTGGCGTTGTCCGCGCTTATGATGAGCCCTGCCGCCGCGCAGGACGCCAGCACTGTTCTGGCCACCGTGAATGGCCAGGACATCACGCTTGGCCATATCATCGTGGCGCATTCGCAGCTGCCCGAGCAATATCAGGCTCTTCCCGAGGATGTATTGTTGACCGGAATCCTGGAGCAGCTTGTGCAGCAGGAAATCGTTGCGACCTCTGTGCGCGATGACCTGTCCCCCACGATGCGCCTTGGTCTGGAGAACGAGGAACGCGCCTATGTCGCTGCCCTGACCCTGGATGACATCGCAATGGCAGAGATTTCGGCAGAAGATCTGCAAGCCGCCTATGACGCTGAGTTCGGCGAAATGGAGGCCGTGACCGAATACAACGCCTCGCATATCCTGGTGGAAACCCAGGAAGAGGCGCAGGCGCTTGTCGAGGAACTGGAAGGCGGCGCAGATTTCGCGGAACTCGCACGCGAACATTCCACCGGCCCCTCCGGCCCCAATGGCGGGCAGCTTGGCTGGTTTACCGCCGGCATGATGGTGCCAACCTTTGAGGAAGCCGTGTTCGGATTGGACGTGGGCGAAGTATCTGCCCCGGTTGAAACCCGTTTCGGCTGGCACGTCGTCATCCTGAACGACAGCCGCGAACAGGCCGCCCCGACGCTGGAAGAGGTGCGCGAGCAACTGGAAGAGGGCCTGCGTCAGTCCCGCGTCGATGCGCATATCGAATCCTTGACGGCAGCAGCCGAAATCGACCGTCCGGAGCTTGACATTGACCCGGCTCTGATCCGCAATCTCGATCTGTTGGACAACTGATTTGCCACAAGGGACGGGCATGGCCAAGAAAGACAAGAAGGCGAAAGACGGGAAGGCAACCGGAGAGGTGGCCGAGCTGAAACGCAAGCTGAACAAACTGCGCAAGAAGCTCAAAGGAGAGCGAGAGGGCGCAGAGGCCAGCCCACCCACGAAAACCCCGGCGCCTGCGGTATCCCCGCTGGCGCCCAAAGACGGGTTCCCGTCGATTCCGCCGATTGAGGGCCTGCGCCTGTCGGCGGTCGCGGCCGGGGTGAAGTACAGGAACCGCAAGGATGTGATGCTGGCCGAACTTGCGCCGGGCAGCACGATTGCGGGCGTCTTTACCAGGTCTTCGACAAGGTCCGCCCCGGTGCTGGATTGCGAAGCCAAGCTTGCCGCTCTGAAACCCGGTGCGGCCAAGGGCTTTGCCTTTATCGTGAATGCTGGCAATTCCAACGCTTTCACCGGCCATGCAGGTCAGCAGACGGTGGACGAGGTGACGGGGTCATTGGCGCAGTTGATGAACCTGCCCAAGGGACATGTGTTTTCATCCTCTACCGGCGTGATCGGGCAGCCTCTGCCGCCAGAAAAGATCACCCATGCGCTGACGGATCTGCGTGACGGTTTGGCCGAGGGCAACTGGGAAGACGCCGCGCGCGCCATCATGACGACAGACACCTTCCCCAAGGGCGCGGTGCGCCAGGTGGAGCTTGATGGCCAGACCGTGACGATTGCAGGTTTCGCCAAGGGATCAGGCATGATCGCGCCGGATATGGCGACGATGTTGGGCTATGTCTTTACCGATGCCGCCGTGACGCAACCTGCGCTTCAGGCAATGCTGAAATCCGGCACGAATGTCAGCTTTAACGCCGTCACAGTCGACAGTGACACGTCCACCTCTGACACGGTTCTGGTGGCCGCCACTGGCATGGCCGGGAACAGCCCCATTACGTCTGCCCGAACCGAGGCAGGACGTGCTTTCGCGGCTGGTCTGACCGAGGTTTTGCAGGATCTCGCATTGCAGATCGTGCGCGATGGCGAAGGTGCCACGAAGCTGGTCGAGGTTCGCGTGACCGGTGCAAAATCGGCCCGGGACGCTGACAAGGTTGCCTGCGCGATTGCCAATTCACCGCTGGTGAAAACGGCTATTGCGGGTGAAGACCCGAACTGGGGCCGAATTGTCATGGCGGTCGGAAAATCGGGCGCTGCGGCGGACCGTGATCTTCTGAACATCCGATTTGGCGATATCCTTGTCGCCGAAAAAGGATGGGTTGCGGAAAGCTATACCGAAGAGGCGGGCGCGGCTTACATGAAGCAAGAGGAGCTGGTTGTCGCCGTGGACATGGGCCTGGGTAACGGTGAAGCCACGGTCTGGACCTGCGACCTGACGCATCAATACATTACCATCAACGCGGATTACCGGTCGTGAAAACGGTTCTGGTTTCTGCCGTCGCGCTGATTGACCCAGAGGGGCGTGTGCTGTTGGCGCAGCGCCCTGAGGGCAAGTCAATGGCGGGCCTGTGGGAGTTTCCGGGCGGCAAAGTGGAACCCGGTGAAACGCCCGAGGCCGCGTTGGTTCGTGAATTGCAGGAAGAACTAGGGATCGACACCTGGGAAAGCTGCTTGGCCCCGCTGACCTTCGCCAGCCACACCTATGAAAGCTTCCACCTGCTGATGCCACTCTTTGCCTGCAGGAAGTGGCAAGGCATCGTAGCCGCGCGGGAAGGCCAACAACTTGCATGGGTTCGTGCAAACCAGCTGCGGGACTATCCGATGCCGCCAGCTGACATTCCCCTCATCCCGATCTTGCGAGATTGGCTCTAAATAGCCCTTTTCCCACGCAAACCTATCCAAAGAGATAGGCGCAACCCTAGTGACTTCCTCAGAGAATCGCATAGGATCACGGCTTCATTTGGCTTCGGGGGGGGCCCATGATCAAAACCATCGTCATTGGATCCTGCGTATCTGTGCAGGGTACGTTTGTGAAAAAGCTCGCGAATGGGCTTATCGTCGTGCGGGTCGGCCAGACCGAATTTGCCGGCCGCCCGGTCGCGGCGGCCTAGATCCAGCCAGACAGATTAACGTCGATCACATCCGCCAGGGCAGAGATGTGGGCCGCTTCGTCGTTGAGGCACGGGATATAGGTAAAGTCTTCACCGCCCGCCTCTTCGAAGCTTTCCTTGATCTCTTCGTTGATCTCTTCCAGCGTTTCGATGCAGTCGGCGCTGAACGCGGGCGCGATGACAGCGATCCGCTTCTTACCGGATTCCGCCAGCCGCGCGACCTCTTCCACCGTGTAGGGCTTTAGCCATTCCTCGGGGCCGAATTTCGACTGGAAGGTTGTGACGATCTGGCTTTTGTCCCAGCCAAGCCGTTCGCGCAACAGGCGCGTCGTCTTCTGGCACTGGCAGTGATAGGGATCGCCCTGCATCAGGTAGCGTTCCGGCATTCCGTGGTAGGATGCAACCAGGATGTCGGGCTTGGTTTCCATCGCGGCATAGGCCCGTTCCACGGACCCGGCCAGCGCATCCACGTAGGATGGATGATTGAAATAAGCGGGCAGGGTGCGGACCGAGGGCTGCCAGGTTTCTTCCATCAGGGCGCGGAAGAACTGGTCATTCGCGGTGGCCGATGTCGCGCCCGCATATTGCGGATATAGCGGCACAAACAGGATCTTGTCACATCCCGCCTCGACCATCGCGCGGACCTTGGACTTGGTCGAGGGGTTGCCATAGCGCATACAGAAATCCACCATGATCTTGTCGCCGTGACGTTCCTGCATCTCGGCGGCCATCTTGGCGGTCTGGTCTTTGGTGATGGTCATCAGCGGGCTTTCGCCCTTGTCATGGTTCCAGATCGACTTGTAGGCCGCGCCCGAGCTGAACGGCCGCTTGGTCAGGATGATCGCCTGCAGGATCGGCTGCCATTTCCACGCCGGGTAGTCGATGACCCGTTGATCCGACAGAAACTCGTTCAGATAGCGGCGCATCGGCCAATAGGTGTAATCGTCGGGCGTGCCGAGATTGGCAAGCAGGACACCGATTTTCCCGAATTTTACCGGGGGGTGATCGGCGGGGGCGTGCGGCAAAGCTTGGGTCATTCCTGGCCTCTTTTGGTCGGCGCCGGCACGGGGCGGGCGGTTTCGTCGAATTCGGTTGTCTCAAGCGCCTCGGCCAGCCGCGCAGCGGCGGATCCGGGGCGAAGCGGTTTCTGCTGGCTATCATGGGGGCACCAGCCTGTCAGAAAGACCAGCTCAAAGGTGGCGGCGATGCGGCCATCTTCGGCAGGGAAGCTTTCTGCGTAGATCTGCGCAGCGCGAGCAAAGAGCGCGCGGGGCGGTATCGCCTTGTGACGCGCGGCCATGGCGTTGGTTTCCCCCATGTCACGCAGATCGCGGATCAGGTGGAACAGCGTCTGGTAGGTCACCCGCTGTGGCAGGCGGTCGGCCACGGGCAGCGACAGGCCGGCCCGGCCAAGCAACCCCCCAAGGTCACGGATTTCCCCCATCGGGGCGATGCGGGGCGACAGCCCACCCATGACCTCGCTTTCGGCCTGCGCCAGGGCTGCGCGCATCTCGTGCAGGGTCTCGCCCCCCAGCATCGCCACCATCAGCAGACCATCGGGCCGCAGCGCACGGCGGCATTGCACCAGTTGCCCTACCGGGTCTTCGGCCCAATGCAGGCCCATCACGTGAATCACAAGATCATGCGCGCCGGGCTCCAGCGCCAACAGGTCGGAGTCAGGCACGACGACCGCACCGTGCAGAAAACTGTCCCACTGGTCTGGAAAAGGCGTCACAATCGCAGGCGATGTAAACGTCCTGTTAACGTCGAGCAGTCTTTCCTGAAGTTCGAACCGCGCTTCGTCATGCAGAAAACCGGCCCGATCCAGCCGTGCGCGGGCACGGTGGCGGGTCAAGGCCCCTTGATCAAACAGCTTGGGCCGGGTCATGTCAGTCTTGGCGGTCATGTCGCAGCAACCTAGGGGGCCGGGATGAAATTGCAAACGGCTGTGAATGCGGTGTTTCCGCCCGATTGCGTCTGTTGCGGTGCGCCGGTTGAAACGGAATTCGGCCTGTGCGCGACTTGTTGGAGCGATACGCCCTTCATTACCGGCCCTTCCTGTGACCAATGCGGTGCGCCCTTGCCCGGATCAGACCCGGAACCAGGCCTGCGATGCGATGACTGCATGACCATCGCCCGACCTTGGGACAAGGGGCGCGCTGTCTTCACATATTCTGGCAACGGGCGAAAGATGGTTCTGGCGTTGAAACATGGCGACCAGCCCGCGATTGCGCGGGCCGCGGGCAAGTGGATGGCGGCAAGGGGCGGGCCGTTGATCACGGAGAATACCGTGATCGTGCCCATTCCGTTGCATTGGTGGCGTCTGTTCCGGCGTCGCGTGAATCAATCCGCACTGCTGGCGCAGGCATTGGCCAACGAAACCCATGGGTTCTTCGCCCCCGACGCGTTGAAACGCATTCGAAAGACCGCGACGCAGGACGGAAAGGACCGGGATCAGAGGTTTTCCAACCTACAAGGCGCGATTGAGCCCCACCCGAAGCGAGGCCATATTCTGACTGGTCGGGATATTCTGCTGGTAGATGACGTCATGACCTCGGGCGCCACATTCTCCGCCGCAGCGCAAGCCTGCCATGACGCTGGCGCAGAGAACGTTCGCGTGATGGCACTGGCGCGCGTGGCAAAGGATGCCTAACTAGGGGACCGAACAGGAAGAATTTTCGGGACCAGATCTATGCAGACTGTGGAAATCTACACCTCGCCCTTTTGCGGCTATTGCCACGCGGCCAAAAGGCTGCTGACCGATAAGGGCATCAGCTATTCCGAGTACGACGTGGCACGCGCCCCGGAAAAGCGGCAGGAAATGCTGGCCCGCTCCAATGGCCGCCATACCGTTCCGCAGATTTTCGTAGGCCAAACCCATGTTGGCGGCTACGATGACATGGCCGCACTGGACCGTGCGGGAAAGCTGGATCCACTATTGCAGGGCTGAATGCGCGCCGCGATCCTTCAGATGTGTTCCTCGGACGATCCGGGGGAGAACCTGACAACGGTTTTGGCGGCACTGGCCGATGCCAGATCCGCCGGGGCCGATATTCTGATGACGCCAGAGGTCACGAACTGCGTCTCGCAAAGCCGCAGCCATCAGGCGGCAGTTCTGCATCCGCAACAGACCGACCCTACCCTAGCAGCCATCCGCAAGGCCGCGCGCGAAGCAGGGATCTGGGTACTGCTCGGCTCTATCGGGGTGCAATCGGGTGACCCGGATGGGCGCTTCGCAAATCGATCCTTCCTGATTTCCGATCAGGGCGAGATCGCCGGGTGGTACGACAAGATCCACATGTTCGACGTGAACGTGACGGAGACCGAGACCTTCCGCGAATCCGATGGCTACCGGCCCGGTGATCGCGCTGTGATGGTGGACACGCCATGGGCGCGGTTTGGCCTGGCAATTTGCTACGATATGCGCTTCGCGTATCTTTTCCGCGATCTGGCGAAGGCAGGCGCGCAGGTGCTGACGGTGCCCGCCGCCTTTTCCCCCGTCACCGGCAAGGCCCATTGGGAAACGCTGCTGCGCGCACGGGCGATTGAAACGGGGTGCTTCGTCATCGCGCCTGCGCAAACGGGCGACCACAAGGTAAGCACCGGCAAACCCCGCCAGACCCACGGACACAGCCTTGTGGTGGCGCCTTGGGGAGAGGTTCTGCTCGATGCGGGCACCGAACCGGGGCTGCACATCATTGACGTGGACGTCAAAGAGGTGGACAACGCACGGGGGCGTGTGCCCTCGATCCGACATGACCGGCCCTATACCTTGGTGACATGAGCTCTAACGACGATCCCCTAGCCATTGCCCTGTTCTCTGAACTGTTCATGGCCGACCAGCTGGCCCGTGCGCTTCTGACCAAGGCGCTGCCCAAGGGGATGGAGCTAAGCCATTTTTCCGTGCTGAACCACCTGGCAAGATCGAACGAGGAACGCAGCCCGGCGCAACTGGCGCGGCTGTTCCACGTCACACGCGGGGCGATGACCAATACGCTCAACCGGCTGGAAATCGCGGGCCATGTTCACATCCGCCCCGACTGGGACGACGCCCGCCGCAAATTCGTGGCGATCAGCCCCTCAGGCCGCGCCGCAAGGGACGCCGCCCTGCAAAACATCGCCCCCATCCTCAGCCGCACCGTTCAGGAAGTCGGCGCCGACCGCGTGAGAGCCGCCCTGCCGGTGATCCGTGAAATGCGGATCGAACTGGAAGTGGCGCAGAAGGATTGAGGGGGTGGGCCCCACATCAGTTGACAGGTTTTGAAGTTCAGAATGCTGGATGGCCTGACACATGAGGCTTCCAGAAATGTAGTGTAGGAGTATCGAGATGTTGCAGCCTGACGCCGACCTTCCAAGAATCTGGTACACGAAAATGCTCTCTGGGACCGATGGAATAGTTTCGTTCAAGATGCATTGTGCTGGAGGCCGAGATGCCTATATCCGCTACCAAATGGCTCACAAAGGCATGCGCCCGGTCGATGCGGCGGATGTGCCTGAATTCTTCTACTATCTCTACGACCGCAAGATAAATCCGGCTCGCGCGGATATATTCCTGAGCGCCGATGGGTTGATGGTCGTCTCGCCGCGCATACGCGATCTGCTGATGCAATTCGACCTGGGCAAGACGCAGCTCTACGAGATGCCGATCTACAAAAGCGAGAAGCAAGAGCCGACGCCCTACCCCCCGCATTATCTGCTGCATGTGCTGGAGCGTAAGGACACGTTTCTGCCCGAAGAGTCTGAAAACGTGAAACAATTCGTGGTTGCGCCAGAGCCTGAGCCAAGGCCGGGCGCGTATTGGACCAGTGTCTACGACACTGACGAGCTTGCGGTTCGGGCCTCCTCTGCGGACGGGGCCGACATCTGGTCCTATCCGAATATCGCGTATCGCGTGTTCTTCAGCGACCGGCTGAAGCGGGCCATCGATGCGGCGAAGATCAAATCAACCGCGTTGAAATTCTTCGAGGCCAAGGTGGTTGGGTAGAAACCACAGGAGCACGCGCCGTCCCCGCCTGCAGAATGCGGATCGAACTGGAAGTGGCGCATAAGGATTGAGGGGGTGGGCGGGTTGTGCGGTCAATAGCCGCTTTGAGCCCAACCTTGACGTTGCCGACGCGGAATCAAGGCCGAAGGCCGCCGCGCATCGCCGACGCGCCCCAACGCGGAGGCGATTTGGCTGATGCAGGTGCGCTGCAGTGAAGTTGCTCGGATTTGGCTGACATAAACTGCCTGCTTCCAAGTCCGGATCGCCCCCGGCGCGCGACGTCGATGCGCGGCTTATCTCCGGACCGGCACCGATGTAGTCGTCCGTACTGCGGACGCCGGCTGGCATCCGCATGATCTCTCGTGGCCGGTGCCGATCACGCCTCCACCGGTGACACGGCCCGCCGATAGAGATGCCAGGTGGTGTGACCAAGGATCGGCAGGGTGAAGATCAGCCCCAGAAACGCGGGAACCAGCGACAGCACAATAGTTACCGAAATGATCGCGGCCCAGGTGAGCATGGTGACCGGATTTTCCGTGACGACACGGACCGACGTGATCATGGCGGTCACGAAATCAAGCTCTCGGTCCAGCAGCATGGGCATGGCAATGACCGTCACGGAAAACAGGCCCGCCGACAGGCCCGCACCGACAACCGTTCCAATGGCAAGGAAGGTCCAGCCCTCTGGCGTGAAAAACACCGTGTTCAGGAACCCGTCGAAATCCGAGAAAGAGGCATCCTGCAGGATGAGCGCCAGCCAAAGCCGGATCTGGTAAACCCACACCCAGAAGATGAACAGGGTGGTGAAGGCCATCCAGCCCAGTTCCCGTTTCCGCTGATTGGCCATGACAGTCAGGATGTCAGACCAGCCGAAGCTTTCCCCCGCCTGCATCCGGCGGGACATTTCATAGAGTCCGGCGGCGGCGAAGGGGGCGACCAGTGGAAAGCCGACAGCGGCGGGAATGACCATCCAGATTTTGCCGAGCCAGACGAGCGCCCAGATGAAGAGAATCCCGAACAAAGCGTAGAAAAGGCCGAAAAAGCCGCTCATGACCGGTCGCGCCAGAAAGTCGGAAAACCCAGCTTTTAGGGACGCGGTGATATCTTCCTTGGTCACCTTGTTGACTGCGAGCGTGGCCGGTTGGCGTGGGGCCTCTGTGGTCTTGGATGGCATGGCATACTCCTCCCAAAGCATGGCGCCGGGATGATCTCTTGACCAACGGATCTGGTGATGGTGGAGACATCCCCCCTCTGCCGGAAAGTCTGCAACAGGTGGGGCATTTGGGCAAGGCGTGTGAATTGCCACCACTTTTCTCGTCGGTGGTATCGCTTTGGCGCTAGGTTTTAGTCAGACTGGTCCACATGCTCTGACGCTGGAAGCCCCGATCGGGGAGCGGGACCTACCGCTTCACGCTCGCCGTCACGTAGTTCACGCTCAGGTCGCGGTCTGAGATGGACCAGCGCCAGCTGATGGGGTTGAAGACGAAGCCCTTGCGGTCGACCGGGTCCAGCCCCGCCGTTTCGATCAGGGCAAACAGCTCCTCCGGCGTGATGAATTTCTGCCACTCATGCGTGCCTTTAGGCAGCCAGCGCATCACGTATTCCGCCCCGACGATGGCCAGTGCAAAGCTTTTCGGGTTCCGGTTGATCGTAGAACAGATCATGATCCCGCCCGGTTTCAGTAGCTGCTGGCAGGCGGTCAGGTAGGCCTGCGGGTCGGCGACATGTTCGACCACTTCCATGTTCAGGACCACGTCAAACTGTTCTCCCGCCTCTGCCAGCGCCTCGGCGGTCGTGTGGCGATAGTCGATCTCCAGCCCCGATTGTTCTGCATGAACGCGCGCCACGGGAATGTTCCGCTCCGCCGCATCGGCCCCCACCACAGTGGCCCCAAGCCGCGCCATGGGTTCCGACAACAACCCGCCGCCGCAGCCGATATCCAGAAGGCGCAGACCGTAGAACGGCTTTTCATCGCGCAGGTCACGGCCGAATTCAGCGGCAATTTGGGTGGTGATATAGTCCAGCCGGATCGGGTTCATCATATGCAGGGGTGCGAACTTGCCCTTCGGATCCCACCATTCCGCCGCCATAGCCTCGAACTTGGCGATTTCGGCGTCATCAACAGTATTCGCAGCGCTGTTCATGGACATCCCCTTCCGTTCTTGTCATCGTGGCAGGCATAGCGGACCCGCCCCATCGATCTATATAGGGGATACATGGATAAATTCTCCGGCCAAAAGCGCGCAGGCGCCTATCTGCACCCGCCGATCGACCCGTTCGATCAACGGATGCTGGATGTGGGCGACGGGCACCAGATCTATGTCGAACAATGCGGCAACCCCGAGGGTGCGCCGGTTGTGGTGCTGCATGGTGGCCCCGGTGGCGGATGCAGCCCTGCGATGCGCCGCTATTTCGACCCAGAGGTGTTTCGCGTCATCCTGTTCGATCAGCGCGGCTGTGGCCGGTCGCGGCCCCATGCCTCGACCCAAGACAACACAACATGGCATCTGGTGGCCGATATCGAGCGGATCCGGGCGACGCTTGGCATCGACAGATGGGCCGTCTTTGGCGGTAGCTGGGGTGCCACTTTGGCCCTGGTCTATGCGGAAACCCGTCCTGAACGGGCGGCCTTTCTGGCGTTGCGGGGGGTCTTTTTGTCGACGCAGCGGGAATTGGACTGGTTCTATGGCGGCGGTGCGGGGCAGTTCTGGCCGGAACAATGGGCGCGGTTTTCGGCCCTGATCCCCGAGGATGAGCGCGGCGACATGATCGCGGCCTATAACCGGCGGCTCTTTTCCGGCGATCTGATGGTCGAGACCCGCCATGCCCGCGCCTGGTCGGCCTGGGAAAACGCGCTGGCCTCGGTTGAAAGCGATGGCAACCCCGGAGAGGCCCCGGCAGATTACGCCCGCGCCTTTGCCCGGTTGGAGAACCACTATTTCGTCAACAAGGGCTTCTTGCAGGAAGATGGCCAGATCCTGCGCGACCTGCCGAAGATCGCCCATATCCCCGGTGTGATCGTTCAGGGTCGCTATGACATGATCTGCCCGCCCCGGTCCGCCCATGATCTGGCGCAGGGCTGGCGGTCGGGTCGGCTGCACATGGTCCGCGCGGCGGGTCATGCCCTATCGGAACCAGGTATCAGTTTCGAGCTGGTGCGGGTGATGAAGCAGGTTGGCCAGAACCGCGGGAAATATGGGCTGTAGGGCCGTGTGATGGCCTCTCGCGATCACTACCGGTCTATTGCTAGGGCCAATTCAGAGGCGTTTGACCTTGGTCTATACGAGGCCGTGGACGGCACGATTGTCGATATTGCCGAAACCCTCAAGACGGCAGCGAGACGCACGCAACTGGTTGACCGACCGCCCCTGCTGCCAGACCCGCTTCCGCAATACACAACACGCATGACCCTGTCGGTTGAGGATACGCTGTCCGGTCTGGAGTGTGTCACAGCAGAGATTGCATCGCCGGTCTGCGGTCTTAACTTTGCGTCGGCGCGTAGCCCGGGCGGGGGGTATCTGCGGGGCGGCAGCGCGCAGGAGGAATCGCTGTGCCGGGCAACCACGCTTTATCCGGCGATTGCAGCGCAAGAGGGCTTCTACAAGGCGAACAAAGCCTGGCCCAATGCGATCTATTCCGATGCGATGCTTTATTCACCTGACGTGCTGGTCATCCGCGACCGCCATGAACTGCTGCGCCCGGACCCATTTCCGGTTGGGATCGTGACCGCTGCGGCGCCAAACAAGAAGGCGCTGATCGAGGCGGGGATGGAGGCGAAGCTGGGACAGGAGGTGGACCTGGCGCTGTCGCGCCGGGTGGACTGCATTCTTCGGATTGCCCTGGCGCAAGGCCACAGGGCCATCGTGCTTGGGGCCTGGGGTTGCGGGGTCTTCGGCAATGACGCGGATCAGGTTGCCGGGCTGTTCGCAGATGCGCTGTCGGGCCCGTTCAGGGGCTGCTTCGAACGGGTGCATTTCGCGGTGCCGGGTGACGAAAACGACAAGACCCTGATCGCCTTCCGCCGCCATTTCGCAAGCCGATGACCTGACCGGCGATCAGTCGAACTGGACAAGCGCCGCTTCGAACGGCTCGTCGCTGATCACCGCAGTATGGTGCCCCTTTCCGTGGGTGTCCTCCATCCGCCAGACATCACCCTTGCCAATCACGCGCGCCTCACCATCGCTGGCGGTCACCCGTACCGCGCCGCCAAGGCAGAACAGCGTCTGTCGCTTGGGGGTGGGATGGATGGGTTCGTTCCAGCCCGGATCGAGCCGCAGGAAGACAGTGGTCTTGGCTGCTTCCGCCTCGGAAACGAAAATCGCCTTGGCGGGCGGTGCAAAGGTCCGCTCCTCCAGCGGCACTTCGACCTTGCGCCAGTGGCTTTCGCCATCAGCGCTGGCGTAGAGATGGTGATAGTGCATGTCGTTTTCCCCAATCAGCGGAAGGTCACCAGATAGACGCCGCCGATCACCAGCACAGCGCCAAGTACTTTGCCCATGGTCAGGTCGCTCGCGGGCACCCCGAACAGGCCGAAATAGCCGAAGACCAGACCGGCCAACACTTGCCCCGATACCAGCAATACGAAGAAGGCCCCAATCCCGATGCGCGGGATAAGAAAGCTGGATCCAATGATCATGCCCGCGCTCATCACCCCGGCGGTAAGTAGCCACAAGGGCAGGGTTCCGATGCTGCGGAATTGTTCCATCCGGCTTCCGCTGGCGACGGCGATGATGACCGAGGAGATCAGGGCAATGGCGAAGAAGGGCACGTTCGCCATAGGACCCGATCCAAGGATGCGTGCAGTCTGGGTGATCATCGGCAGGTAGATCGAGATGATCGCGCCCATCAGAAGTGACAGGGCAATGAGATGTATGGACATGTTTTTTCCTCTCCGACCATGATCCTATTGGCAGGCTAGTGGAACATAGGCGGCCCTTTCCATGTTTTGTTGCGGCCGATGCCCAGAAACACCCGGTCCACCCCGCCGCGTTTTGATCAGGATCAACGCCGATCCGTGGATGTGGCCTAGATTGGGTTTCAGGGTTTTGCGGGGCCGTTGCCCCTTTCCTGGCATCAACTAGGGGGCCGATATGATCCGAGTCTTGTTGGCAGCGCTGCTCATTCTTCCACATATCTGTCTTGCACAGATCAGCATCGAAGATCGCCTTGCTGATGGTCAGACTCCGATGATCATCGCCCACCGTGCGCTTGGCGGCGATTTCCCCGAGAACTCACTTGCGGGGATCAGGTATGCCATTGAACGAGGCATAGACGCGGTGGAAATCGACGTTCAGATCACTGCCGATGGTCAGTATATCGTTTTCCATGATCCCACCTTGAATCGGATGACAAATGTCGAGTCCGTGTTCGAGGTCGGTCCACCCGCTGGCCCAACTCGTGAACAAAGGGGCGGCAGGGATTTCGTCGCAGATTACACGCTGGAGGAAATTCAGCGCCTGCGATTGCTCGAAAACGGCGTTCCCGGTGACCATCCAATCCCGACGCTTCGGGAAGCGCTGGATCTGATTGAGGGGCGGTTGTTGGTTATCCTCGATCTCAAGGCGTCGGATCTCGGCGGGTTTCCCGCGCATTTGGAAGGGCGCGACACGCGACAGTTTCTTGTCTTTAGCTCCGACCCCGAGATCATGCTGGAAATGGCCGAGGCAACCGGCGCCGGGATTTATGCGTCTCTTCGACGATCAAGGAGCTTGGAGTCCGGCGATGCCTTCGCGAACCTAGAGACCCAAGCTGGCATTCTTGGACCGCATCTATCGCTGGCCAGCACGGAGTCCCGACAGGTCACACCGGAACTTCTGGCGAGGGCGGTCGAGCTTGGCGTGGGCATCAGCGTTTTGGGCACCGGGCGCGAAGATTTTTACCTGGGCGAAGGGGATCTGTCCGTATGGCAGGACACTCTGCAAAACGGTGCCGTCGCGTTCATGACAAGCTTTCCTGATGAGGTGCTCCAGCTATTGGATCGCTAGATGCCGTTGCCGGTGGCGCGTCTAGCCCCGGGCTCAACAAATGCCGGATCAGAGCCACCGGGTGGCTGCGCAGAGTCAGGCGCATGGACACGTAATCCTCGACCACCTGTTCGCCCTCGGTCATCTCGGGCAGCGTTACCTCCGGTTCCTCGATCGCCTCGCCATCCATGTCGCCGGTAAATAGCGGCAGGGGTTCGGCGGGCAGCAGCGCCTTGGCAGCCCACAGCGCCTCTCGCCGCGAAAGCCCGATCCCGGCGAAGGCATCAGCCTCTGCCAACACGGCCAAAGCACGGGCAGACAGACCGGCGCGGCGCCAGACATCCTCGACCGCCGGATAGCCATTGCCGCGCGCCACAACCAGCCAGCGGGCGTCCTCCTCGCGCATTGACCGGATCTGCCGAAACCCAAGCCGCAGCGCCAAGCCGCCCCGCCCGTCGGGTTCCATCACATTGTCCCAATAGCTTTTGTTGATATCGACGGGCCGGATTTGCACCCCATGTTCGCGGGCGTCGCGCACGATCTGGGCCGGGGCATAAAACCCCATGGGCTGCGAGTTCAGCAACGCGCAGGCGAAGATGCCGGGGTGGTGGCGCTTGATCCAGCTGGAGGCATAGACCAGCAACGCGAAACTGGCCGCATGGCTTTCGGGAAAGCCGTAACTGCCGAACCCCTCGATTTGCGAGAAACAGCGCGCGGCAAAATCTTCATCATAGCCCTTGGCCAGCATCCCTTTCATGAACAACCCGCGAAATTCGCTGACATTGCCGTGCTTCTTGAACGTCGCCAGAGACCGCCGCAGCCGGTCTGCCTGATCGGGGGTAAAGCCCGCGCCGATAATGGCGATCTGCATCGCCTGTTCCTGAAACAGCGGCACACCGAGCGTCTTGCCAAGCACCGCGCCCAATTCGTCTGAGGGGAAACTGACCTGTTCCTCGCCGTTTCTGCGCCGGATGAACGGATGCACCATGTCGCCCTGAATGGGGCCTGGGCGGATGATGGCGACCTGAATGACAAGGTCATAGAAGCAGCGCGGGCGCATCCGGGGCAGGAAGTTCATCTGCGCCCGGCTTTCCACCTGAAAGACACCCAAGCTGTCGGCCTTGCACAGCATGTCATAAACCGCCGGATCCTCTGGCGGCAGGGTGGCAAGGGTATAGTCGGTCTGGTGGTGGCGCTGGATCAGATCAAACGCCTTGCGGATGCAGGTCAGCATCCCAAGCGCCAGAATATCGACCTTGAGAATGCCAAGCGCGTCGATATCGTCCTTGTCCCAGCAGATGACGGTGCGGTCCTCCATCGTGGCGTTCTCGATCGGCACCAGTTCATCCAGCCGCCCCTCGGTCACGATGAAGCCGCCGACATGCTGGCTGAGGTGCCGGGGAAAGCCCTGAATCTCGCGCACCAGCGCCATGGTCTGGCGCAGGCGCGGTTCAGTGGGGTCGAGGCCAAGTTCGCGGATACGGGTGTCGGCCATGTCGCGGCTGCTGCCCCAACCCCAGATCTGGGAACTGAGCGCGCCGAGGATGTCCTCGCTGAGGCCCATGGCGCGGCCCACCTCGCGCACCGCCCGCTTGCCCCGGTAGTGGATCACCGTGGCACAGAGCCCGGCGCGGTGGCGGCCGTAGCGTTCGTAGATGTGCTGGATCACCTCTTCGCGCCGCTCATGTTCGAAATCCACGTCGATATCGGGGGGCTCATCCCGCGCCTCGCTGACGAAGCGTTCGAACACCATGGTGCCCACTTCGGGGGAAACGCTGGTCACGCCAAGACAGTAGCAGGTGATGGAATTAGCCGCCGAACCGCGCCCCTGGCACAGGATGCCGCGCGACCGGGCGAAGGCCACGATGTCATGAACGGTCAGGAAATAGGGCTCGTATCCCAGCTTTGCGATAAGCCGCAGCTCATGTTCCAACATCTTCACCGCCCGGTCAGGCGCGCCGGACGGGTAGCGCCACTGCAGCCCCTGCCGCGCCAACCGTTCCAGCCTTTGCGACGCGGTTTCCCCGCCGCTGATCTCGGACGGGTATTCATAGCGAAGCGAGCCGATATCGAACGTGCAGCGCGCGGCGATATCAAGGGTGCGATCCACAGCGTCCTCAAAGCCTGCGAAAATCCGGCGTATCTCGGCCTCGCCCCGCAGGCGCTGTTCGGCATTGGCCTGCGCCCTGGTGCCGAGGTCTTCCACCTTCAACCCAAGCCGGATGCAGGTCAGCACATCAGTCAGCCTGCGTCGGGCCCCGTGATGCATGATCGGCGCGGCGGAAGCCATGGGGGAGATACCCAGTTGCCCCGCCAGCCGGGTGAACCGCTGAAACCGCAGCCGGTCATGCCCGTCATAGGCGGGGGCCATCAGAAGATGACAGGCAGGGCCAAGGCGGCGCGTCACCTGTTTCGCCCGTTGCCACCAATCGCCCGCGCCGCGCGGATGGGACAGGATGTCTGGTGGGCCGTGGAGGAGCAGCTCCAACCCTTCGGAAAAATCCAGGAGGTCGGACAGGCCCAGATCGCAGTTGCCCTTCGTGGTCCGCAACCGCCCGGCAGACAGCATCCGGCACAGGTTGGCCCATCCACGCCGGTCGCGGGGCAGGGCGGTCAGCGTCAGACCCTCTCGCAGGATCAGCTTCGTGGCGGGCAACAGGCGCGGCAGGTGATAGATTGGTGCGCGGGGTGGATCGGGCAGATATGCGGGTTTGGGCGGACCGATCGGATCCTGGTCCGCCTGCTGCCGTTCGGCGATCTGACGCTTGATCTCTTTCAGCTCCGACCAGGCACGGACGATTCCCGCGACCGAGTTTTCATCGGCAATGGCGATGGCCTCCAACCCAAGCAACGCCGCCCGGCGCGCGTAGTCCTCGGGATGGGACCCGCCGGTCAGGAAGGTGAAGTTGGAGGTGATGGAGAGCTCGGCGAATCCCATGGTGTTAACCAATATATTCACCTTTTGTTCTCATTTGGAGTCCCGGAATGACGGGTTTTCCATCTGCCTTTGGATGCGAGGATCAATGAAACCTCACCGGCGGGCGGCAAAAGGCCTTTCGAAAGGCCTTGTCACCACCCGGCCTCACAGGCTTCGCCTCTCATGCAGCTGGTGATCTGGTCCAGATCTTGATCCGTGGGTTGCATCATAAGGGTCGTGGGGCAGGCGCCGACCTCCAGGAAATAGTCGCGATTGTCATCGACACGCAGGAAAGCCAGCACCGGGGTGCCGTCGGGCGGAGGTGAGCCGCACCAGACACTGACGCAGCCAACCCCGACATGGACATTCAGCTCGACCGGGGTGCGGAACCCCACGCGGCTGCCAAGATCGCCGTAGAAAAGGGCATCATAGCCATAGGGGGTGGCATCGTCGGACTCGCGGCCTTCAGCCGGAATATCAGGTCCGTCGCGCAGGAAAGACCCATGGACAGCGACATAGCGGTCGGTTGCTTCGGCAGCGATCTGATACATGCCGGCCGGATCGACCGGCAGGCAAGACAGGGCCAGAACTGGCGAGGCGGTCGCGAGCAGAGCAAGGGCGGCGGCAATCTGTTTCATCGAAACGGTCCAAAAAGTAGTGTCAAAAATACATTAACACAAATCACCCCTCGGATCAAGCCGGGTGAACCAGCCACAATCCCGGTCAGACCAGCCCGAACTCAGTCAGAACAGCCTGATAGATCGGGCGCTTGAACGCTACGATGACATCCAACAAAGCCGCAGGGTCCATCCAGCGCCAGTCGGAAAACTCCACGTCCATGTAGTTCAGGTCGATCACCTCATCCGGCGCATCGAGCCGCATCAGGAACCACATCTGCTTTTGTCCGCGAAACTTGCCGCCCCACCGTTTCCCGGCAATTTCCGACGGGAAATCATAGGGCAGCCAATCGGCGGTTCGCCCCACCAGCGTGACATGATCAGGCGAAATACCGGTTTCTTCCAGCAGTTCGCGCCGGGCGGCGGCCTCTGGCTCTTCGCCCTTGTCGACGCCCCCCTGAGGCATCTGCCACGCAGGCACATCCATATCGGCGCGTTGGCCGGCAAAGACCTGCCCGGCGCGGTTGATCAGAACCACGCCAACGCAGGGCCGGTAGGGCAGCTTTGACAGATCTTCGGGCGTCATGGAACCCGCGCCCCCTTAGCGGGGACGCAGGGCGTTCAGGCCATGCAGGATGTCGATGGCATAGGCCAGCTGATAGTCCTGCGCGCGCAGTTCTGCAGTGGCGCGGGCCTGTTCCTGTTCTTCCTCAAGCTGACGGATCTCATCCTCTGTCAGTGTGGCATTGGACAGGGCACCGCGCAGACCGGCCTCGGTCCGCTGTGGGCGGCCATTGTCCTCGACCTCGCCCACTTCGCGCTGTTCCACGAGGATATCGGGGGCCACACCAAGCGCCTGGATCGAACGACCGGACGGGGTGAAATAGAGCGATGTGGTCAGCCGCATCGCGCCATCACCTTGAACCGGCATCACCGACTGGACCGATCCCTTGCCGAAGCTGTTGGTGCCCACGATCACCGCGCGGCGGTGGTCCTGCAGGGCACCGGCAACGATTTCGGACGCCGAGGCAGAGCCGCCATTGATCAGAACCACCATAGGCAATCCATCAATCAGATCGCCCGGCGTGGCGTTGTAGCGCTCGCCATCCTCGGGGTTGCGGCCGCGGGTCGAAACGATCTCGCCCTGTTCAAGGAACGCGTCCGACACGCGAATGGCCTGAGTCAGCAGCCCGCCGGGGTTGTTGCGCAGGTCCAGAACCACGCCTTCAAGGTTCTCGATTCCGCCGACCTCTTCGATCATCTCCTCCAGCCCGTCGCGAAGGTTGGGATATGTCTGTTCGGTGAAGCTGGCGATCCGCAGAACGGCGGTGTTGCCTTCCAGACGGTGGCGCACGGCGGTCAGGCGTATTCGGTCACGCACGATGGTGATGTCAAAGGGCTCATCCTCGCCTTCTCGCACGATGGTCAGAACAATCTCGGATCCGATCTCGCCGCGCATCATGTCGACCGCTTCTTCCAGGGTCAGGCCAAGCAGCGTGACACCGTCCACATGTGTGATGAAATCGCCCGCCTCAACGCCTGCTTCCATGGCCGGAGTATCGTCCATCGGGGTGATGACCCTAACGAAGCCCTCTTCCTGAGTGACCTCGATGCCAAGACCGCCGAATTCGCCGCGAGTCTGGGTCTGCATGGATTCATAGTCGCTTGGCGGCAGGTAAGAGCTGTGCGGATCAAGCGACATCAGCATACCGTTAATAGCAGCTTCGATCAGCTCCGCTTCGTCCACGTCTTCGACATAGTAGGTGCGGATCCGCTCGAACACGTCACCGAACAGGTCGAGCTGCTCATAGACGGTCGAGTTGCGAATGTTCTCCTGCGCGATCAGGGGGCCTGCGATCTGGGTGGTCAGCAAAATACCCGCCGCGGTGCCGCCAAGGGCCGCCATCATGAACTTCTTCATTCTCTCAAATCCTCACTGGTCTTGTGTCGCAAACCACGCGGTCGGGTCCACGGGCTCTCCGGCCTCTCTCAGTTCCATATAAAGCGTTTCCGACAGCTCTCCACCAGACGCAAGCGGGTCAGAAATGATCAATTCTTCGCGGTTTGGCGCCTCACCGCCCATCAAACCGACAGGATCGCCCGCTGCCAGCAGGTCACCGGCCCTGACGAAGAGCTCTCCCAGACCGGCGAGAATCAGCAGGTGATCGCCCTGCGGTTCCAGAATGATGACGTTGCCGTAGTCCAAAAGCGGCCCGGCATAGCGCACAGTTGCGTGCCACGGGGCCGACACAAGCGCGCGGGACTCCGCGGCCAGGATCAGGCCGGGCCGGGTCACACCCGCCGCATCGGCCTGATTGAACCCACGCAGCAGACGCCCGCGCAAAGGCAAGGGAAGCTGGCCGCGCTGATCGGTGAAAGACGGCAGCCGGGTGCTGGCATCGAGCATTACGTCCAGCGCGCGAATGGCCGTTGCGAAACTGTCCAGCGTTTCGGCGCTTTGTGTCAGTTCCAACAGCGCATCCGTGTCAGAGGCAAAGCGCGGCGGCAGGGTGCGCCGTTCAGCCATTGCCTGACTAAGCGCAACGCGGGCTTCCTGCACTCCGGTCAGTCCTGCGGACAGTTGGTCTTCGGCGGTTTCCTGAACCGCGCGCAGCAGCGCCAGTTCCTCTAGCTGCCTCCGCAGCTCCATGGCCTCGGCGGCAACTGCGGGGGTGATCTCGGATACGATCATCCCGGATCGGGCCGTGCCCACAGGTCCATTGGGATGGATCAGCAACAGCGGAGCAGGGGCAGCCTGCATGGATTGCAGAACACCCAACAGACGCCCCAGTCGGTCCTGTTCCGCCTCGAATACAACGGTAATGGATTGTTCCCGGATTGCCGCGCGTCGCATCCCCTCGCGCAAGGCAGACAGGCCTTCTTCATAGGCGCGGATGGTTTCGGTCAGGGCATCCACCCGATCGCGGGCATCATCGGCCTCGGCCATTGCCAGGGCAGCACGTTCCAGCATCTGGGCGGCGCGTTGCGCGGTCAAGGCCGGGTCGTTGGTCTGCGCGACAGCCGCAGATCCCAAGGCGCAAAGCACTGTGATCAGCGCCAGTCGCCTCATGCAAACAAACACTTCCCGGTCATCTCCGCTGGTGGCTCCAACCCCATAAGCTTCAAGACCGTCGGCGCCAGATCTGCAAGCCTTCCGTCCTGCATCGTCACGCCATCCGGCCCGCCGAACAGGATCACAGGCACAGGGTTCAGCGTATGCGCCGTGTGGGGCCCGCCCGTCACTGGATCAATCATCATGTCGCAATTGCCATGGTCCGCCGTGACAATCATCGCGCCGCCGACCTTCTCCAGTGCTTCGACCGCAGCGCTCAGCCCCGCGTCCACCGCCTCACAGGCCTTTACGGCAGCGGGGATGATGCCCGTATGCCCCACCATGTCGGGGTTGGCGAAGTTCACGACGATCAAATCGTACTGCTTCTCGATGGCGTCCACGAGATGCTCTGTCACCTCCGCTGCCGACATCTCTGGCTGCAGGTCATAGGTCGCGACCTTGGGAGATTTCGGCATGTAGCGGTCTTCCCCTGCGACGGGGTCTTCCTTGCCGCCGTTCAGGAAAAAGGTGACATGCGGATACTTCTCGGTTTCCGCGATGTGAAACTGGGTGCGGCCATGGCTGGCGACCCATTCTGCCAGGGTGTTGACGATATCTTGCTTGGGGAAGATCACGTCGAGATAGGCGTTGTGCCCTTCGGAATATACCACCATCCCGCAGGTCGCGCCCCAATTGGGTCGGGCGGAGGTATCGAATTCGGAGAACCCGGGATCGGCAAGAGCAGCGAGGATTTCGCGCGCACGGTCGGCGCGAAAGTTCAGGAACAACAACCCATCACCATCCTGGGGTTGCTGGTAGCCGTCGATTCGAGTCGCAGCGATGAATTCATCATTCTCGCCCCGCTCATAGGCGGCCTGAATGGCGGCTTCAGCACTGGAGGCTTCGCGGCCTTTTCCTTCAATAACAAGGTCATAGCCCTGCTGCACCCGTTCCCATCGGTTGTCGCGGTCCATGGCGTAGTAGCGGCCGATAAGGCTGCCGATACGGGCGCCTTCGGGCAAGGCTGCGTCGAAGGCCGTGACCGTCTCGATGGCGGAGCGGGGTGCCACGTCGCGCCCATCGGTAATCGCATGAATTTGCACGGGAATTCCGGCATCTGTCAGGGCGCGGGCGGTCTCTAGAATGTGGCTCTCGTGGCTATGAACACCACCGGGGCTGGTGAGGCCCGAGACATGTGCTGTTCCGCCGGTTTTCTTCATCTTTTCAATGAATTGCCGTAGGGCAGGGCGCTCGCGATAGCTGCCATCTTCGACGGCCAGGTCGATCTGCCCCAGATCCATCGCCACAACCCGGCCCGCGCCGATATTGGTGTGCCCGACTTCAGAGTTGCCCATCTGCCCCGTGGGCAGGCCCACATCAGGGCCGTAAGTGACCAGCGTGGCATTGGGGCAGTTCGCCATAAGCTTGTCAAAACAAGGAGTAGCGGCGAGAGAGGGGGCGTTGCCGGGCCCATCCGGCGCCAGGCCCCAGCCATCGAGAATGCACAGGACGACGGGTTTGGGAACGGCCATGTGAGACCCCTTTTTCACAACAGTCCCCCGCGTTCTAGGCGGGCCGGGACGCACACGCAACCTCTACCGGGCGGGTTTGGGATGCACCCGAAATTAGGGGGGCGCCATGCGTAAACCCCCCGTACACCGGGTGTGCAGAGAGGGAGGGGGTCGGGCAGGATGGATCGTGTGAATGACAATTGGTGGGAACGGCCCAAAGTTGCCGTTCGGTAGTGGCAATGGGTGCTGGGGCGCGGCCCGTTAGAGCGGACTTTCGCTGCAGCCGAAAATTCTCGGGGCATTGAAAGAAAGCAACGCGGGACATCGCTGCCTTTTGTGCAAACCTTGTTTTATGTCTGCTTGACGATCATCAGCTGACACTCATGAAAGTTTCAGATGTAGGTCCACTTTTGGAGCTTTTTGTTGGCTTCCGAGGCCTGCAAGGCTGATCAGATGCGGCATAGATCATATGGCAAGAAATCCGCGCTCCCGCCTTCGCTCGACAAGCCTGATAGGCGAACGACTTCAAAACTGCTTTTTCGGGTTGGAACTGGTTTGAGTATTTGTGTTGACTCAATGGTCTTTGGTCGTGCAGCGTTTCGAGTAAGGAAACAAATGAGAGCTGCCGACGATGGCGCTGTGCATCATCGCAAATCTGGGTCGACGCGCGACAGGTTGCGACCTCGTTGTTTAACCTGAGTTAGGCGCCTTTGATTCTGACCAGTGGGCGCAACGGAATCGCGCATCACTCGACTTTCCTCTCGTCCGGTACCTTACCATGAATATTACAAAGGGGCTGCGCCTTGCCGTCGATATTGGCGGGACGTTCACCGATACCGTTTTGATTGATGTGCAAGGCACAATTCTTGCAACCGCCAAGACGCCGACGACGCCAGCAAACCCTACGTTTGGGGCGATTGAGGGAGTAGAGCGTGTGCTGGCTGACACGAATAATACCCTCTCGCAGATCGAAGGCTTCATCCACGGCACAACACTGGCCACCAATGCATTAATCGAAAGACGCGGTGCGGTTGTCGCGACGATCACCACCGCAGGGTTTCGTGATATTCTCGAGATCGCCTATGAACGGCGTTACAGCCAGTATGACATCAATCTCGTCAAGCCGGACCTGATCGTTCCACGCTATCGGGCCTTCACGATCGCAGGACGGATGACGGCCTCAGGCGACGAGGTGCAGGCGTTCGATGAGGGGGCTGTAGCAGCCTTGGCAAACGATTTGGCTGCATGTGGGGCCGATGCGGTGGCGATCTGCCTGATGCACGCTTATGCGAACCCCGCACATGAAAAACGGCTGCGCGAGATGTTGCAGCAGGCCCTCCCCGAAATTGTGATTTCGCTCTCGCATGAAGTCAGCCCTGAGGCACGCGAGTTTGACCGGCTTTGCACGACCATCGCCAACGCCTTTATCCAACCCCTGATGGCCGATTATCTATCTGACTTTCAAAGGCGGTTTTCGCAAGAAGGGTTAAGGTGCCCGATCCTGATGATGACGGCTGGCGGTGGCATGACGACGATCGAAACTGCGGCAAGACTACCGATCAGACTGGTTGAAAGCGGCCCGGCCGGGGGCGCAATTCTGGCGGCACGGATTGCGGCTGAGATCGGAGAAAGCGAGGTTTTGAGCTTCGACATGGGCGGCACGACGGCCAAGCTTTGCCTGATTGATGGGTTTCGCCCGCAGACAACCCGCAGGTTTGAAATCGCGCGGGCAGAGCGGTTTATCAAGGGGTCGGGCATGCCGGTGCGTATCCCCGTGATTGAAATGATCGAGATCGGCGCAGGGGGGGGCTCGATCGCGCATGTCGATAGACTGGGCAGGCTGCAGATCGGGCCTGAAAGTGCCGGCTCTGAGCCGGGGCCAGCCGCCTTTACCAAGGGCGGGACGGCCCCGACTGTGACGGACGCGGATGTGATGCAAGGATTGATTGACCCGGCCTTGTTTGCCGAAGGGCGGCTTGAGATCGATGTGCAAGCGGCGGAAAAAGCGCTGGCGACAGACCTTGGCGCGCCGATGGGCCTGAACGCCGCACAGGTAGCACACGGGATTAGCGAGATTGTCGATGAAAACATGGCGGGTGCCGGGCGCATGCACGCGGTGGAGTCGGGTAAAGATCTCAGCACGCGGCTCATGATCGCCTTTGGAGGCAACGGCCCCTTGCACGCGACACGGGTTGCACGGCGAGCGCAAGTTGATCGCATCCTGATCCCGCGGGATCCGGGGGTAGGTTCTGCTGTCGGGTTTCTGTTTGCGCCGGTTTCTTTCGAAATCGTTCGCTCACGCTATGACACGCTGACAACACTTGATCTCAAAGGGCTCAACGCCTTCTTTGATGGGATGATAGATGACGCCCAGTCTGTGGTGCGCGCAGGTGTGCCTGATGGGCCGCTTACCCGACGGCGCGTCGGCTTTATGCGCTACCATGGCCAGGGTCACGAGATCGAAGTCCCGTTGCCGGACCGCGCACTCACTGAGGCGGACATTCCCGCTTTGCGAAACGCGTTTGAGGAGGAATACAGCCGCCAGTTCAGCCGAGCGGTTCCGGGTATGACGATCGAGATTTTGAACTGGGCGGTTGAGGTGTCCTCACAGCCAAGCGCGCTGCGCCGCGTTTCAGATACCAAGACGGAGCAAACCGCGGAGGCCATGGGTGCGCGACGCATCATGTGTGATGTCTCGGGGGATTGGCGCGAAGCCGCGGTTTACAATCGCGATGGGCTTCGCCCGGGCGACAGGCTCTCAGGGCCAGCTTTGATCATAGAGCCGCAAACAACCACATTTGTCAGTGCCGATTTTTCAGCCCGCGTCGATGCAGCTGGAAATATCTGGCTGCACCGCCAAGGGGAGACAGACAATGAGTAGGGCGAACACGCGGCTGCAAGTCATGTGGAACAGACTTCTTGCTGTTGTCGAAGAGCAAGGCCAGGCGCTAATCCGTGCGGCCTTCAGCCCGATTGTGCGGGAATGTGGCGACATCTCAGCTGGTATTTTCGATGTACAAGGCCGAATGCTGGCGCAGGCTGTTACGGGCACGCCGGGGCATATCAACACTATGGCCGAAGCCGTGAAAACCCTGCGCGACCGTTTTGAGTTACGGGATATGAAGCCGGGCGATATTTTCCTGACCAACGACCCTTGGATCGCTTCAGGGCATCTGAACGACTTCCTTCTGATGATGCCGGTCTTTCATCGAGGGGCCGTTATTGGCTTTACATCTTGTACGTCGCATCTGGTTGATTTGGGCGGGCAAGGTATGGGGCCGGAGGGTTCTGATATCTTTGATGAAGGCTTGCTCATTCCCCCGTGCAAACTGATGGATCAAGGTGAGATCAATGCACTGTTGCTGGAGATCGTAAAAGCCAATTCGCGCGAACCGATCGCCAATGAAGGCGATATCTATGCCCTGATCGCGTGCTGCGAAGCGGGGGCTGCGCGGCTCGCCGGCATGATGGAAGAGTTTGGTATCGACGCGCTGGATGAACTGGCCAACTACATCATCGACACCTCCTATCGTGGCACGGTTGACGCCATCTCTGAGCTGCCCAAAGGGACATGGCAGAGTGTTCTCAAAGTTGATGGCTATGAAGAAGAGATCGACTTGCACGCCACGCTGACGATCACAGAGGCTCAGGTGCTGCTTGATTTCACCGGCACATCTGGCCTCTCAAACAAGGGCATTAACGTGCCGCTTAACTACGCCACCGCCTATTCCGTGTTCGCACTGCGTTGCATCATCGGGCCAGATATTCCCAACAACGCCGGCTCACTGGCGCCATTTCTTGTTACGGCACCAAGCGATTGCATCCTAAATGCGCAGGCACCGGCCCCTGTGGCCATGCGCCATACTTTGGGGCAAATGACGCCTGATCTTGTTTATGGATGCCTCTCTCAGGCTGTGCCCGACGCAGTGCCCGCAGAAGGCGCGTCATGCATGTATGATCTGCCGTTGCGCCATGTGGCAGAAGCGGCTTTGAGCGGTGGCAAGCAGTTCGCGCTAGAGTTGGTCTTTAACGGTGGCACGGGTGCGCGGCCAGCCCTTGACGGGCTGTCTGCGACGGCGTTTCCCTCAGGCGTATGGGGGTCTCAGATCGAAACCACCGAAGCCGTTGCGCCTGTGTTATTCTCGCGACGCGAGCTGAAGCAAGACAGTGGTGGCGCGGGCAAGTTTCGCGGCGGCCTTGGCCAACACATTGAGCTGCGCTCCTCAATCGAGGAAGACTTTATGGTCTTCCTGTCGGTCGAGCGGGTACTCAACCCTGCCAGGGGCCGCCATGGCGGGCAGGCCGGAGCCGCTGGGCGCATTCGCATCGGGCATGACGGCGAGGATCTGCCAAGCAAAGGCGAGGTCCGTGTAAAAGCAGGTAAAACGTTGATTTTCGAAACACCGGGTGGGGGTGGCTTTGGACCCCCTCAAGAGCGTTGCGTCGAGCATGTTCAACGTGATCTTGATGAGGGGCTTGTCAGCCTAAAAGCCGCGCGCGAGATTTATGGAGCCAACCTATGATCAGGCCCGTTCGCCACATCGCGGCGATGACGCCCTATGCGCTGGCCGAGTTGAATGCGCCCATTGGCAAGCGCCTCGTCTCGCTGTCCCAGAACGAAAGCCTGCAACCGCCGAGCCCGCTCGCCATTGCCGCCGCTGCTGATGCCCTGGCAAGCGCGCAGCTTTATCCCGATCCTGACTGGACCGCATTGCGCATCGCCCTTGGCACGACACACGACATCGCGCCAAGTGATATCCTATGCGGCAACGGTTCGATGGAGCTGATCGCCAGTCTGACGCTGGCTTTTGCGAACCCGCAAAACGCGGTTCTCGCCCCTGCTAATGCCTATCCGTTTTTCAAAACTGCCGCGCAACTGGCGCAAGCGCGGTTTGACACGGCCCCTGAAAAGCACGGGCAGGTGTCGGTTGACGCACTGCTTGCTGCTGTCCGAGCCGATACGCGCATTGTCTTCGTCGCCAATCCGGGCAACCCGACAGGAACGCGTATTTCGCGCCCCGAGCTATTGCGGCTGCGTGAAGGCTTGCGTGCTGACATCATGCTGGTAATCGACGAGGCCTACGGCGAGTTCGCTGACCATCTAGATGAACCGATGTTTGATCTGGTCAAGCGCGGCGATGTCGTGGTTTTACGAACGTTTTCCAAGGCCTACGGGCTTGCTGGCATGCGCGTCGGCTGGGGCGTGTTTCCCGCGCAGATCGCCGAGCATGTTCGTAAGGTGATGAACCCCAACAACATTTCGGTGGCCGGCCAGGCCGCCGCCAGTGCCGCTCTGAAAGACCACGCCTATATGCGTGCGACGTGCCTGAGGACCGCCACCGAGCGCGACAGGTTTATCAGCGACCTTCGTGCCGCTGGGTTCGATGTTGCAGATAGCTTCACGAACTTCGCCCTCATCCGCTTTGGCAACGCGGACGCCGCAAAATGCGCAGACAATGCGCTGCGGGCCGAGGGTGTGTTCTTGCGCGCTCAGGGCGGTGCGGGATTGCCGGATTGCTTGCGCGTTACGATAGGCGACCCCGACGATATGAACTTGACTGCCGCTCTGTTGAAGCGCTGGAAAGAGGGAGAGAATACATGACAACTTCGCGTGGGCGCGCGCGTTTCGGCGTTCTGGTGCCCTTTACCAACACCAACCTTGAGCCAGACATGGGCCTTTTGCGCCCCGATGGGGTTTCGCTGCATTTCGCCCGATTGGGGGGGTATGATCGGGACGAGATCCCGGATTCAGAGCAGATGCACGGGTTGGGCGCCGCTAATCTGAGCGAGCCTTTGCGCCTGCTGCAAGGTGTGAACCCTGATGTGATCTTATACGGTTGCACCTCGGCGACGCTTACCCATGGCCTGTCTTTTGACCGCGAACTCGCAAAGCAGATCAAGCAAGACAGCGGCGCACAAACTGTCACCGCCGCCGGAGCCCTGGTTCATGCGTTGCAAACCTTGAAGGTCAAGCGCATTGGCTTTGCCTCACCCTATGTGCCCGCGATCAACGACATGGCCATCGCCTTTCTGGAGGAAACCGGCGTTAAGGCAGTGCGCCGCTCGGAGGTAAGCGGAACGCTTGATAACTATGGACAAGGAGAGCTTACGCCAGACGCCGTCTATGAGCTTGGCCGCGCTGCTGACCATCCGGAGGCCGAAGCTGTGGTGCTGTCATGCACCGACATGCGCAGCGTCGAGATCATCGCCAGGCTCGAAGCCAAACTTGGCAAGCCGGTGATCACGTCCAATCAGGCGATGGTGTTTCAGGCCATGCAACTTGCAGGCCTTGGGGAGACTTTGTCTGGGTTTGGCCGATTGCTGGAAGCGAAACCAACATGAGCTTTGATCTGATCGCAGACTTTGTCCTTGGGGACGCCGATGTGCCTGAAAGCGCGCTCAACATGGCTGCAACGCTGCTGATCGACACCATTGGGGTGGCAGCAGGTGCGGCGGGTTTGGCCTCGGGGCGCATTGCTAGTGACCATGCGTTTGCATTTCACGCAGCAGGTGCCCCCGAGTACGCGGCACATATGATGTTTGACGGCCGACAGGCCTCGATCGCAGGGGCGGCTTTTGCAATGGCCACCCAGATCGACAACCTTGATGGCCACGACGGGTTAAATGCAACCAAGGGCCATATCGGCTGTGCCGTCGTGCCTGCCCTTTTTGCCTTTGCCGAAAGGCATCCTGAACTCACGGCGCGTGATGCGCTCAAGACGCTGGCTATGTCTTATGAGGTGGCGGCACGCGCGGCCTTTGCGTTACACAGTTCGGTGAGCGACTATCACACCTCAGGCGCTTGGAATGCTTTGGGGGTTGCCGCTCTTGGCTGCCGGTTGCGGGCTAGTAGTGCCTCGCAGTTGCGCCACGCGATTGGAATCGCCGAATACCACGGACCCCGCAGCCAGATGATGCGCGAAATCGCGAACCCGACAATGCTGCACGATGGTTCAGGCATGGGCGCTTTGGTGGGTTCAATGGCGGCGTTGATGGCGATGAAGGGCTTTACCGGCGCGCCAGCCATTACCGTAGAGAGCGATGAGTCCGCTCCGTATTGGACCGATCTGGGCAAAGTCTGGACCATAGAGCAAAATTATATCAAGTCCTATCCGGTGTGCCGATGGGCCCATGCAGCAATCGACGCGTTGTCTGGGCTGATGCGGACACACGGGTTTCACAGCCAAGATGTCACGCATATTGAGGTGAATACATTCGCCGAGGCGGCGGCGCTCTATCCGGGAATGCCAACGACCACGTCTCAAGCGCAGTACTCGCTGCCATTTGCACTGTCGGTTATGTTGGTGCGCGGGCATATTGGCCCAGAGGACATTTCCGGTGCGGGCCTGAGTGATGCGGCGGTTGCCGAGGTTTTGCCGCGAATTACCCTGCGTGAAGCCAAGCACCATTCCGAGCGGTTTCCTGCCGGGCGTTGGTCTGACGTCACCGTGACGCTGAGGGATGGAAGGCAACTCGCCTCGGGTGATGTACATGCACGCGGCGGGCCAGAAGACCCGATGGAGATGCAAGAGATCGAAGCCAAGTTTCAGATAATGGCCTCCTCGCTTGGCACAGCGCGCGCGGCGGCACTCTGGGCAATGCGCGCACGTCTGCTTCATTCTGATACAACGTTCGCAGAACTGGCAGCCCTGACGCGCACTCCAGCGGAGAAGCACCATGACTGAAACGCCGCGTATCATTTTGCACAAGGACAAGACAACAGAGCTGGCTGCGCAGCTGCTGGCCCGTTTCCCGAACGCGGATTTCCGCGAGTGTAACAGCTATGAAGCCTTACCTTCGCTGATTGAGAGCTATCGTCCCAACATCATCTATTCTGTGCGCTTTGCGGGCACGCCAGGTTTCCCACGCGAAGCGTTGTTCGGTGCAAACGGGCCACGCTGGATAGCCAACGGCGGCGCAGGAACTGACCACTACGGACTGTGGGACGCCAACAAAACCATTGTGACCAACGCAGCTGGCGTGGCTGCTGATATGATGGCGGAGTATGTATTCGGCAGCTTCCTACACTTCACGCTCGACGTGCCTGGCCTGCAAAAAGACAAAGCTGCAAAGGCTTGGCATCCCCGCACTGTTGTGCCGCTCTCTGGCAAGACGCTCCTTGTTGTCGGACTAGGCCACACAGGACAGGCCGTCGCGTCCCGCGCCAAGGCGTTTGGCATGACCGTCTTGGGTACCCGCGCAACCCCGCGCACGATGGAGCATGTCGACGAGGTTCACCCTGCGGATGCATTGCTTGAGCTTTTGCCTCGGGCCGACTTTATTGCGGTTTGCACGCCCCTGACACCAGCAACGCGCGGCCTCATAGGGGCTCGAGAGATAGCCGCCATGAAATCAGGCGTCATCTTCGCCGATGTCTCGCGTGGCGGCGTTGTTGATCAAACCCCACTTTTTGATGCGTTGACGACACGGCACATAGCAGGCGCAGCTCTGGACGTGTTCGAAACCGAACCCTTGCCGATAGACAACCCGCTCTGGGACCTCGAAAACTTGATCATCTCTCCGCATTGCTCCTCCGTTTATTCCGATTGGGGTGCTGCATCATTTGATCTGTTTTTACGAAACTTGGCACATTGGACGAGAGACGAGGATCTGATCAATATCGTAGATCCATCTCGCGGTTACTAATTCCGGCTGTCATTTGGACCGCCAAAAGGGGCTACTTCACGCGCTTCACTGCCATCTATGATATCTGCAGCACCCACCACTCGGGGCTTGCTGCCCACTTCAGAGCGACCGCAGCGATTTATTGCCAGGCCCGGATCGCAGCGATGTGGACGGCCCAAAGCGGTCATCCGCGGTAGTCGCCAGCGCCGCGCCTCAGCTTCACCAGGCCGGCCATTCGTCCACCTTGCAGCATCTTCGGAGGGTGAAGATCTGCAGTTCGGACAAAACGGCCATGCTACACGAGCGGACAGGCGCTGATTAGAACCCACGTTTCAGTAAGGTATCGACGGCGCGTCGTGCACTTTCGCGGCGTTCCGCGGATTGAAGTATCTGTTCCCCGGTGGTCTTGTTCTTGATTTCCTTGGCGGGGCGTACGTCGCCGCGAGATCTGGCAAAAAGCCGTTTGAAACCGTCGATCAAGATGCTCCGGGGGCCCACATGGTTCGTTATGTATGCCATCGTTCAGTCCTCCTTCATCAGCTTTCACGACAGGCATCTTCACAAATTGCTGGGTTCGCCGCGTCGGAGGTTCTCCCCATTTTCATTCCTCGGGTTCCCCATTTTTCGCTCCCCAGATTCCTCCCCCGAAGCTAACGTGGGTCTGTAGGGAGATAGGGATGCGCCTGGTCGATAGGGATAGGGAAGTCGATGAGCTGATGAGGGCCGCTGCCTCCGCGCAAGCGGGAGCAGGCCGAGTTGTACTGATCTCCGGCGAGGCGGGGATCGGAAAGAGCGCCTTGGTGCGTGCCGTTCTATCGAGACTTCCGAACGAAATGCGCGTCGCCAAGGGCGCATGTGAAAACCTGAGCGTTGCGGAGCCACTCGGGCCACTCCGCGACCTGGCGCGCGACGCGGGCTGGACATTCAAGGAGGATCTTGCGCGAGACGGCCCGCGGTTGCGGTTCTTCTCCGATGCTCTTGATGCTTTCGAGTCCGCCCCGGGCGGCACCGTTCTTGTTGTCGAAGACCTGCATTGGGCAGACGAGGCAACCCTGGATTTCTTGCGATACCTTGCGCGCCGGATCGACGATCGCCGGATCGTTCTGATCGTCACATCGCGGACAGACTCGGCGCCGGGGAGGGCCCAGGTCCGTCGCGCCCTCGGAGAAGTTCCAGCGCATGCGCTTGTTCGCCTTCCGCTCGCACCCTTGTCTGCGGACGCGATTGCCCAGCTCGATGTTCCTATCGGTATGGAGCCGCGCGGGCTTCTTCGCATCAGCGGCGGAAACCCGTTCTATGTAAGCGAGCTCCTTCAAGGAGGGCGAGCCGATACCGTACCGGAAAGTGTGCAGGACGCAGTGCTTGCTCGGGCGGACCGCCTCACAGTGCTTGGCCGGCAACTAATCGAAATCGTGGCGGTCTTCCCGCGGCAGGCCGAGACCGAGCTGGTCTCGAGCCTGTGTGGCAACGTGGTCGCGTCAGCCATTGCCGAGTGTGTGGAGCAGGGAATGCTGGAGGCCGATACGGGGCGTCTTGCATTCCGTCACGAAATTGCTCGGCAGGCAGTTGAGAACTCGTTGGCGACGGAGCGGCGCGTTTCACTGCACGCGAAATTGTTCGATCTGCTCGAGGCTTCCGGCGCCGCTGCGCCAGCGAGACTTCTGCATCATGCGCATGCCGCTGGCATGAGCGAGGCCGTAGATCGGTTGGCGCCCGAAGCCGCACGCGAAGCAGAGCGTCTCGGCGCCCGGCGGGAAGCAGCCGCGCACTATCGCCTGGCCGTTGAAAATGCCGGGGCGGGAGCAACCCCAGACCTTCTCGAAGAAGCTGCCCGGACCAATTACCTGATCGGGGATTTCAACAGCGCACAGATTTATCAGTCACGTGCGCTGAATCAGTGGCGACTGAGCGAAGTCACAGTCAAGGAAGGTGATGCGTGGCGCAAGCTGTCCCGCTATCGCTGGGGTGCAATGGACGTCTCCGGTGCCCGCGAAGCGGCGCTGACAGCGGTGAAACGTCTTGCGAATTATCGCGGTGCGGAACTTGCGATGGCATATTCCACTGTTGCTCAACTGGACATGCTGTCCTTTCGCTACGACGAAGTGCCACCCTTCGCAGAGCTGGCAATCGAGCTCGCACGGGAGTTCTCGCGCCCTGACATCGAAAGCCACGCCCTGAACAATCTTGCGGTGTCGAGATCGCGAACGAACCCTGAGGCTGCGATTGCAGATATGGCTCGCAGTCTCGAGATTGCCATTTCTGTTGGAAACGTGGACCACGCGTCGCGGGCGTACGGCAATAGTACCTATGTGCACATGTACACGTACGACTACAGGTCGGCCCGAAACTCTGCAGAGCGGGCCATCGAGTACATGCAGGAACAGCAGATCGACGGCTTCTTGCTATATGCGACCGGGACGCTTGCTTGTGTCGAACTTTCGCTTGGGAACTGGGCGAGAGTCGACGAACTCTTGAAGGGGAGCATGGAAATCCGAACGCAGTTTTCGGAGGAGGAGCAGCATTTCTTCCCTGCAGCTGTGGCGCGCTCGTTGTTGGATATCCGACGTGGTGAGGAACCACCCGAGGAAGTCGTACGATTTCTCAAGCGGTTCAGGCAGAGTGACAGTGAACTCCAGCGCTTCGGCCCCTGCGCCGAGATCGCCGCTGAGAAAGCCTGGATATCCGGAGAGGGAGTCGAGGATGCCATCTCGATTCTGGGCTCCGGACTGTCGCGGGCCCCAGCCCCTTACACCGTCCCGGAATTGCATGTCTGGCTGCACCGACTTTCGCCTGGCACCCAAGTCCCAGACACGACCAGATTCTGCGCTGCGCACCGCTTGGAACTCGAAGGAGATAACGAGGCAGCGGCGTCAGAATGGGAAAGGCGCGGACTGGTGTATGAGCAGGCGATGACACTCGCGCATGGTGACACCAGCGCCAGGATGAGGGCGCTTGAGATACTCGAGAAGCTCGGCGCCATCGCGCCGGCCGCGCGGATCAGGGCAGACATCCTACTAACCGATCCGGCAGCCGCGCGGTCCGGTCCCCGCCGTGCAACACGCGAAAATCCAATGGGCCTTACGCCCCGGCAAATGGAGGTACTGGAGTGCCTGGATCGGGGGAATTCCAACAGCGATATCGCCGACAGGCTGTTCATTTCGCCAAAGACGGTCGACCATCACGTCTCCGCTATACTCTCTAAGCTCGCGGTCGCGTCGCGTGGAGAAGCTGCGGCAAAAGCCCGTGCATTGGGGCTTATCCCAACCGTCTCAGATTAGACCAGGCGAGGGATCGAAGAAGCGTCCCAGTTCCGATTGGTTTTTGCCAATGTGCTGCATTGCCAACGCGGCCCATGCCCAGCAAGCAAGGTGAGCGAGGGCCGCTTCACCCGCATGATCGGTCTCAGCGAACAGGAGGAAGATCATATGGCTACATATCGCTGCGATGTCTGCGGCATGGGCGTGAATGCGACATGTGCGGACTGCAACGAGCCGCTCGTCAACGGGCAGCTCACGCTTGACGACGGATCGTCGGTTCAGGTTTCGAAATGCCCGAAATGTGAGGGCAAAATCAAATCGCCGATGTGCTGCGGCCAAGACATGGCCTGCGTCGCGTAACCAGAGGCCAAAGCGCTCTGGCCCCGATCGGGTCTAGAGAAGGTTTCATTGTCGGATAGCAGTGTTCAGGAACGCCTGCGCACCGGTGATCCGCGCGCGGTATCTGATGGCCTCTTGCGCAATAATTAACATACCCAAATAGGAAGAATGCTTGATTTGCAAAGCTCTACCAGCAAGTCTTGCCAGGGCGGCGCGCCGCATGATGAGATGTTTGGAGGAAATACCGTGAAATCACTAGCCATGGCCATTTTGGGCCTTCTTGCGATGTCGACGGTGGCCGTGGCCTGCCCGACATTCAACCAGACCGGGGCGAGCTATTCGTTGACGGGTCAGCAACTCTACAGTCCGCAGAGCTATACGGTCGTCGCAGGTGGTCAGAACCCGTTGCAGAACTGTGGCTTCAACAATTCCGGCTACGTCACGACGGCCCCCGATTTCTCATTCTACCTGTCAGGGATGGATCAATATTATCTGGTTGCCGATGTCATCAGCCAGTGCGACGCGGTGCTGCTGGTCAACACCGCCAACGCAAGCTGGCTGTTCGACGACGATTCAAATGGCAATCTCGATCCGCGGCTTGAAATCCGGGGGGCAGCAAACCTCAATGGCCGGGTCGATGTCTGGGTCGGCACCTATGATGGGTCTTATTGCAACGCGACGCTGAATATGGAGACCTGGCTGGCACAGGCCCCTGCGCCGCAGCCGCAGCCGCAGCCCCAACCGCAGGCGAACTGCCCAAGTTACGCCCATACGGGCCAAGAGGTCTCGCTGACCGGTCAGCAGCTTTACACACCGCAGCGTTACAACGTGAACGCGGGCGGCCCGACGCCACTGGCAAACTGCCCGTCAGGCGGCCTGGGTTATGCCTATGCGGTGCCGCATTATTCGTTCTACCTGTCCGGCATGGAAGACTATCAGCGCCTGGAAATCGAGGTTGATGGCCAGTGCGATACGACGCTTCTGGTCAATACCCCCTCCACCCAGTGGTATTTCGATGATGACAGCCGCGGGAACCTGCAACCGCTTGTGAACCTTGCCTCGTCCGGTGCCCTGAACGGCCGCCTGGATGTCTGGGTTGGCACTTATGACGGCGTGGACTGCTTTGGCGTGCTGGAACTGGAAACCTGGGAGCCGGTCAATGTGGCCCCGCCTGCGCCGCCATCCATGGCGCTTCCTGACGGCTATTTTCGCCTGACCACGATGTTCCGTGAAAGCTTTTACGAATGTCTTGAAGGAAACCAGGCGGCGAGTGGACCCGCGTTTATGGATCAGTGCCAGAATGTCACCGGCCAGCTTTGGAGAGCCACGCCCGAAGGTGGCGGCTACTACCGGCTGACCACTGCCTTCCGCGAGGGGTTCAATGAATGCCTTGAGGGCAACCAGATCAACGGTGTGTCCATGAACGGGGCATCCTTTATGGACAGCTGCCAGAATGTAAGCGGTCAGCTTTGGCGCGCCATTCCGGTGGGCGACGGCTATTTCCGGCTGACGACGATGTTCCGTGAAACTGCGGGCGAGTGCCTTGAAGGCAATCAGGTCAACGGGGTGTCCATGAACGGCGCCGCCTTTATGGATGTCTGTCAGGATGTAAGCGGCCAGTATTGGCGGGCCATTCCTGCGGAACTGGTGCAGCAGGTCGACGTCGACGCCTCCGCTGCCGTGATCCAAGGACAGCTTGAAACCGCTGGCATGACCAATCTTCCGATCAATTTCGAGTTCGACTCAGCCACTCTCACGCCTCAGGCGCGTGCCCTCGTTGCCCGGCTTGCGCAGGCGATCTTTGACGCGGGCCTGTCCGGTCGCGCGTTCGAAGTTCAGGGCCATACGGACGCGTCGGGGGCTGAGAGCTACAATCTGGACCTCTCGAACCGGCGGGCGCAAGCGGTGATCGAGGAACTGGTCAATGTCCACGGAATCAGCCGCACATTGTTGACGCCAGTGGGCTTCGGCGAAACCCGGCTGATCAACCCGTCATCGCCCAATGCGGCAGAAAACCGGCGCGTGGAAATCCTCCTGCGCTGAGACCGGGCCACTTGTAGCAAAAGCCGGGGCGTGTAGGCCATGCGCCCCGGTTGCAGAGCGATCAGACCATATCGCAAGCATCGTCGCTGAAACCAGGACGCACACGCAACCTCTACCGGGCGGGTTCGGGATGCGCCCGCAAAGAGGGGGGTGCCACCCGTACACCCCCCGTACACCGGGCGTGCAGACGGGACGGGGGTTTTGGGACGGGGTGGGGGGACGAGCATGGGGCAGCAGTCGGGACATTTCGCAGGGATCGCACGCGACCTGAGCCGAACGTCAACTGATCCTCAAGCGCTGCATCCAAGCGTTCCTCACGCCAGACTGTTGCCCTGTCCGCACGATGAACATCAGGCAAGCGGTCGCGCTGCATGAATGGATTGAGAAATCTGCCCGATGAGCTAAATCCGAGAAAGACTAGTGAACTTTGAGCAATGCTGTAGGTTTACCCAGTTTCCCTGTTCGGGAGCAATGGCAAAAGGACTTAAGGGAAACGGGAATGCCGACATCCATCCCCACGGGGTATCTTTTCTTTGCTGCAACCGAAGATGGGAGCAGCATGACGCCCAGTGGCACTTTTACCCATATCAATAACAGCTTCAACCTGGAGCTGTTCGATGATGGGGATGGAAATGCCGACACCGGGACAGACTACTTCATTAACTCGACCATCCCCTATTCCGGTTACACGATCGAGATCAACGGACAAGACTATGCCGTTTTCGGCCCCAACACAGTGGGCAATGTCTATGTTCCATACTTCGCCCCTGATGACCTCAGCACGTTGAACGGTCAAACAGTGACCCAGACCATCACCCAAACGGGTGAAAACGCGAGCGTGTTGAACGTGTGCTTTGCCGCTGGCACCCAAATCTCTACCCCGGAAGGCGCTCGCGCAGTTGAGACACTTTGCATCGGCGATTTTGTCAGAACCGCTAGTGGCAGGGATGTGCCGATCAAGTGGCTTGGCCGCCAGACCGTGCGAACGCGGTTTGGCGCGGCCGAACGGCTGATGCCCGTGCGGTTTGCGGCTGGATCGCTATCGCAAGGGGTCCCTGCCTGTGATCTGACGGTGACGGCCGACCATGGGATGCTGGTGGATGGGGTGATCTGCCACGCGGGTGCCCTGGTGAACGGGACAACCATTACGCGTGTGCCCCTGGCCGAGATGGGCGAGGCCTTTACGGTCTACCACATCGAGACTGACGGGCATGAGATCATCCTTGCCAACGGCGCAGCCACCGAGACCTTCATCGACAATGTGTCACGTCGGGTGTTCGACAATTTCGGGGAGTTCGAAGCGCTCTACGGCGATGTGCCCGAGATGGAAGAGCTGCCTTACCCCCGTGCCATGAGCGCACGACAGGTTCCCGCACGGATCAAGGCGTTGCTGGCAGGTAAAGCCGCCGCCTGAGACGTGATTGGGTGGGCAGCCTAGACCCTGTGATAGGGGCTGCCTGCCAGAATGGACGCGGCGCGGTAGAGTTGTTCGCTTAGCATCACGCGGGCGAGCATGTGGGGCCAGACCATGGCGCCGAAGCTCAGCACCATGTCGGCCTCGGCCACCAGCGCGGGGTCGAGCCCGTCGGCGCCGCCGATCAGGAAGGCGATGTCCTGTGCGCCCTGATCGCGCCGCCGGGCCAGCGTATGCGCGAAATCGGGCGACGACATCACCCTCCCGCGTTCATCCAGCGCACAGATCACCGCGCATGTGAGCAAGGCCTTGCGCAGCAGATCAGCCTCTGCCGGTTTGCCGCCGCCTTTCTTGTCTTCGACCTCCACCACACGCGAGGGGCCCAGGCCAAGCGCCGGGCCCTTTTAGGTGTAATCACCCAGGGCGTGATGCACGTCTCGTGTCCGTCGGGGATTGTGGGCCCAACCGGAATTTGTACTCGCAAACGGGCTAGGATCATGCATAGAATCCTGCATGACCATTACTCTTCCTCTTGCGGCGGCTGTGGGAAGCAGGATCGATTGCCAATCAGTCGCGTCTTCGGGAGGATCAAATGGCCACCTATCAGGCGTATTCCTACGCAATCTATGATGAGCTTGGCGACAAGATCGTGCAGTACGATCAGGACAGCGCGCTGACTGAGCTAACCACCATAAACTCTACCTTCGATCCGAATGAACTGGTCACTGGAAGCCCAGGCTTTACGTCGAACCTGACTTTCCTGGGAACCACACCCTCAACCGGGGGTGGAACACTTTTAGTGTTTCGTGATCCGACTTATCCAACCTGGTACACTGTGTTTTCCCCGAGCGAGTTTTCATCGGCAGGTTTTCCTTCAAGTTTCAACGTTGCGGGAATCTCGACCGGGGCATACGCAATGTGCTTTGCGGCTGGAACCCTGATTGCATCCCCGAACGGGGAGCGGCGCGTTGAAGATCTTCGATTGGGGGACGAGGTTGTTTCGGTGTCTGGCCGTGCGATCCCAGTCAAGTGGATCGGGCGTCAGAGCGTGTCTACCCGTTTCGGACCTGCTGAGCGCCTTATGCCGGTGCGGTTTGCAGCCGGATCTTTGGGCGATGGTCTGCCGCATACCGACCTCACTGTTACGGCTGACCACGGCATTCTGGTGGGTGGCGCCATTTGCCACGCCGGGGCGCTTGTGAACGATACAACGATCAAGCAGGTACCTTTGGCCGAGATGGGCGAGACCTACACGGTTTACCACATCGAGACCGCGGAACATGAAATCATCCTCGCAAACGGCGCGCCTGCCGAGACCTTTATCGACAACGTCAGCCGTCGGGCTTTTGACAACTACGCGGAATTCGAGGCGCTCTACGGAGATGTGCCCGAGATGGAAGAACTGTTATATCCTCGAGCGATGAGCGCAAGGCAGGTGCCGGAGAGGATTAGGGCGAAGCTGGCTGGTGCCAGGCTTGAGCAGCAAATAGCGCGGTCTTGATCCCCTGGCATTAACTGAGCTGACACCTGCGCCGACTGCAGCGATGTTCGGCTTCCCGCACAAAACAGACCTGACCCCTCCTTTGCCCCCGCGCGGACTCAAGGCCCACGGCCGGGTCACACCCGATGATACGGGCTGCCCGCCAGGATCGACGCGGCGCGGTAGAGTTGTTCGCTTAGCATCACGCGGGCGAGCATGTGGGGCCAGACCATCGCTCCGAAGCTGAGCACCATGTCGGCCTGATCGACCAATGCGGGGTCCAACCCGTCGGCGCCGCCGATCAGGAAGGCGATGTCCTGTGCGCCCTGATCGCGCCGCCGGGCCAGCGTGTCGGCGAAATCGGGCGACGACATCACCCTCCCGCGTTCATCCAGCGCACAGATCACCGCGCCTGTGGGCAAGGCCTTGCGCAGCAGATCAGCCTCTGCCGGTTTGCCGCCGCCTTTCTTGTCTTCGACCTCAACCACACGCGAGGGTCCCAGGCCAAGCGCCCGGCCCGTCCGGTCGAACCGTGTCAGGTAGTCGGATACAAGATCAGCCTCTGGCCCGGCCCGAAGCCGGCCCACAACGCACAAGGTTACCCGCATGAAGGATCAGACGCTGCCGGCGGGCAGCCACATCTTTTCAAGCTGGTAGAACTCCCGCACTTCGGGGCGGAAGACATGGACGATCACATCGCCCGCGTCGATCAACACCCAATCGCCAGTGTCCTTGCCTTCCATACGGGCGGTCAGCCCGAACGTTTCCTTCAGACGCGCGACAAGCTTCTCGGAGATCGCCGCCACCTGACGCGAAGAGCGACCGGATGCGATGACCATATGGTCCGCCATCTGGGTCTTTCCGCGCAGGTCGATCTGGACGATCTCTTCCGCTTTGTCGTCGTCAAGGGATGCAAGAACCTCGGCAAGCAGGGTGTCGCTTGTCAGGTCTTTAGTCGGGCGCGTCATCTGCGCCACCGGTGCAGCCCCGGTGGTGGCTGCTTGAACAGGTCCAGTCAGGACGTGGTCCTCCTTCACAATACGCCGAAGATCCCCGGCGCCGGGATATGGTCAAGATAGCATTCGGGGTGGGCTGTCTCAACCAGCGGACTGATTCGCAAGCGGATTCAAACCGATTATTGTGGCCAATTGGTCAAAAGAGGCTGGCAGAAAGGGGCGCAAGCACCGCTGTCAGGATCGCGTTCAGCCCCATGCCGATGCCGGAAAAGGCGCCTGCGGTCTCATTCACCTGAAAGGCACGGGCGGTGCCGATGCCATGTGCGGCGACCCCAACGGCAAAGCCGCGCGCCCGCCAGTCGCGGATACGCAGAAGGTTCAGCAGGGGAGTTGCGACTATGGCGCCGATGACCCCGGTCAGCAGAACCATGACGGCGGTCAGGGCAGGGGCACCGCCGATGCGTTCCGACACGCCCATGGCAACGGGGGCGGTGGCGGATTTGGGGGCAAGCGACAGAAGCGGCTCCATGTCGAGGCCAAGGGCATAGCCCACCCCAAGCGCAACCGCGATCGCCGTGGAAGACCCTGCCAAAAGCGCCGCCATCATCGGCACCAATGTCTTGCGAACCCGGCCCAGATTGGCGTGCAGGGGAACTGCCAGCGCGACGGTGGCGGGGCCAAGCAGGAAATGGACGAACTGCGCGCCCTCGAAATAGGTCTCATACGGGGTTGCCGTGGCCCAAAGCGTGACGGCCAGCATGATCACCGCCAGCAGAACCGGGTTTGCCAATGGTGCGCGGTTTGCCATCAACGAGATGCGGTCTGCCGCCAGATAGGCCACCAGGGTCAGCGTCAGCCAGACCAGCGGGCCTTCGGACAGGTAGGTCCATAATTGCCAGACATCAGTCATCGGCTTGCCCCAACAGACGGGCTACGCCTGTGAAAACCAGCGCCCCCACGGCAATGGCCAGAACGGTGGACAGGACCAACGCTGAGATCAGGGCGACACCGTGATCGGCGATCAGGTCAAGATGACCCACCACACCCACACCGGCCGGCACGAAGAGCAGCGAAAGGTGGCCAAGCAAGCCGGTCGCTGTCGGTCGGATCGCCTCTGCCAGACGGGGCAGGGCAAGCATGGTCAGTAGCAGCAGGATCATGCCCAGAACCGGCCCCGGCAAGGCGGGCAGCAGGGTGCGGCTGATGACCTCGCCCAAAAGCTGGAAGGCCAGCAGAACGGTTATGTGAAAGATCATGGTTGGCCCCTTCGGCCTGTGCCGCCTGCGTGTGGCCACACCTATCGAATGGGGTCGGTTCGCGTCAAATGACAACAGTCGCGAAGGTTAGTAATGCGGGACAATGCTGCCAATAGAACGATTGTCGCCAGTTTTGCGAAACTTGGAGTCCCAACCCAAATGGCGCACCACAACAGCGTCGGAGATTTGGCCAGAAATGCCACATGATCTGCATCCACTGAAAAAGACCGAGCAGTGTGTCGAGCGCATCGCTTGATCAGACCCAACTTGGTCCGGATTGAGTGCTAGTGCATGACCGGCGTTATCAATGGTGCGCTTGTGTCAAACGGTGCCCCCAGGCCCGAAAATTGCAACCGCCAGCAGCACAAGCAATAGAAAGAGACAGTACTTGAGGAACCACGAGCGATACTTGCGGGCTCGTCTGATAAGTACTTGTCCCGTTTCATCAAAGGTCGTCTTTGTCCGGTATTCCGAGAGCCATATGACGATGTTGAGTCGTGTCTCCCACCGCTGATCATGGCGCACGTGAAACATGGCGCGCAGCAGGTTTATGACGGCCACAGCAAAGAGCACAAAGGCCGGCAAGAAGAGAATAGGGACTACGAACGACATTGGCGGGACCATACCATGTCCGCAGACCACCATCCAATCTTCTATTCGTGCGCTCTCTCTGCCGGTTTAGGTCTGCCCTGGGCTCTATGCCGTCATCGAATGTGTTCCGGAAAGCCATCCGCCTTGCGGTGCGGCGGGGGGCTGGACACCAAAAACCCCGGCCGCTGGAGGCCGGGGTTTCGAGAAGAACCCGACGAAGGGATCAGGCGGGAACGGCGGTTTTCGGCATCGGAGCAAAGTGCTTGCGGGCCAGCATCCAGACCAGAACGATCATCGCGATCTGCAGCGCCAAGGCGATGCCCGAGATGGCCCAATAGGCGACCGAGTATTTCGCGACGATGCCAGCGGCGACCAGGCCCTTGTTCAGCCAGAAATGCGTCATGACGGACAGGGCCACACCGGGGCAGACCAGCGCATAGGACCCGGCGGAGGTCTCGGCCCCCGTCACGAAGCGGGCCACATAGCCAACGCGGGACAGGACCGCCAGACCGAAAAGGGCGAAGATCACTTCGATCGAGATCAGGCGGGTCAGCAGCATCAGCGTGTCGGCGGCGGTGCCATGGGCCTCGAAGGTCGTGTGCAGCCCGTGGTTCTGGCGCAGCAGCGCGATGCCGATCACGGTCATCAGCGGGATGACCACCATCAACGTCGGCGCGGCTTCGACATTGACGCCGTGTTCCAGCATCGGACGCACGCTCATGACCAGCACGATCAGGGCCAGGATGATGGCGGCGGTGATGAAGAAGGTGGACAGTACAAGGCTGATCCCAACAGTCAGGGTGGTTCCTGACATGGCCGCCGGGGCGGCAAGGCCCACGCCGATCATAGCGAATGCGAAGGCGGGCAGCATCTGGGCAAAGCTGTTATTGGCGGAGCAGTCGAAACCGCCGGAATGCAGGCGTTCCTTGATGAAATGACCCAATTCGCGGAAGGCGATCCAGCCGATGGCGAGGAAGGCTGCCAGCGCGGCGGGGAAGAGGTATTCAACGATGGCCCAAAGGCCGGGAACGAAGGTCAGGCCGAGGATGAACATGGCATTGACCGACATGGCCAGCGCCAGCGGCATGGCCAGAACCTGGCTGCCTGCGTTGGACTTGGCGAAAGTTTCATATGCGCGCGACCGGCGAAACCCAGCAAAGCGGCGCAGGTTGAAGGCCAGAAGCTTGAGGTTGAGAAAGCCGAACACGGCGATTCCAGCCCATGCGCCCAGAACCATAGCCTGTTGCAGCAGGGTGCCGCCGGTCAGAATGGCCCATGCGTCCTCAAAAATCGGGACCGGGCGGCCGGGATGCGGAACCCAGAACATAAGCCACATGAAGAAGGTGACAGTAAGGCCACCCGCTCCAAGCGAGGCAAGGAAGTAAAGCGGCGAGTAGCGGTTTGCGGCGACGGTCATCTCTGGCACTCCTATAATTGACAATGGTAACTAAATACGAAGGTGCCCGACGGGCTTCAAGAATAAAGTTGACGTTGTTAACTACCATGATGTCGCATGCCTGTTTACCGGCTGTTAACCACAGCAGATCCAGACTGCGTGCCATGAAGAAAACTGTGCTTCTCCTGATCCTGCTGCTTGCCGCATGTGACAGCCCTGCACCCGCCATGATGGGGGCTGACGCAACACGGGTGACGATTGACGGGGTGGATTTCACCATTCGCATTCGGGGTGACAGGGCCGAGGCGATCCGCACCAATATGATGCCCAACCCCTCTATCGGGTCTATCTATCCCCGTGCACTACAGGCCATGGAAGGGGTAAGCGATTGCAGCGTGATCGAGGGCAGCCTGCGTGGCGATGTGGCGGTGATGCGGGCCGATCTGGACTGCGGATAGGCGGAATAACGCATATATCTTGTGGATAATCCGCCGAAAACCGCCATATCATGGGCCTGAACGTTGACTCACGCCATTTGCCTGCCGGACACTGGCTGGAACGGGAATCAACAAGAACAGGCAGGCACGTGCGGTTTTCGCGGCTCAGGCTCAACGGTTTCAAAAGCTTTGTCGATCCGACCGATCTGATCATCGCGGACGGGCTGACCGGCGTTGTGGGCCCGAATGGCTGCGGCAAATCCAACCTGCTGGAAGCGCTTCGTTGGGTGATGGGTGAAAACCGCCCCACGGCGATGCGTGGCTCGGGGATGGAGGATGTAATCTTCGCGGGCGCGTCCACCCGCCCTGCCCGGAACTTTGCCGAGGTCGCGCTGACCATCGACAATACCGAACGGCTGGCGCCCGCCAGTTTCAACGATACCGACAACCTGGAAATCATCCGCAGGATCACCCGCGACGCCGGATCGGCTTTCAAGACCAACGGCAAGGATGTGCGGGCGCGCGATGTTCAGATGCTGTTTGCCGACGCCTCTACCGGGGCACATTCGCCAGCGCTGGTTCGGCAGGGACAGATCTCGGAACTGATCAACGCCAAGCCCAAGGCACGGCGGCGAATTCTGGAAGAGGCGGCGGGGATTTCCGGGCTCTATCAACGGCGGCACGAGGCGGAGTTGAAACTGAGAGGCGCGGAAACCAATCTGGCGCGGGTTGATGATGTGCTCGATCAGCTGAACGGCCAGTTGGGCGCGCTGGCCCGGCAGGCGAAACAGGCTGCGCGCTACCGCGAGATTGGTGGAGAGTTGCGGCAAGCCGAGGGGTTGTTGCTCTATCGCCGCTGGAAAGAGGCTGATGATGCGCGGGCCGAGGCCGAAGCTGCCCTGCGCGACGCAATTACAGCCGCTGCCCGAGCCGAGACCGCCGCGCGCGAGGCTGCGAAAGCTCGCGAAACGGCAGAAGAGGCCGTGCCACCCCTGCGCGAGGAAGAGGCCATTGCAGCCGCGCTGCTGCAGCGCGTGACCGTCGAACGCAATGCGCTGAACGAGGAAGAGGCCCGCGCCCGCCGCGCGATTGAGACCCTGACCAACCGGATTGCGCAACTGGCCAAGGACCTTGCGCGTGAGGGCAGTTTGAACGCCGATGCGGGCAACACCATCGAGGCGTTGGAACGAGAGGCTGACACCCTGCGTATTGCTGGTGAAGGCCACGAAGACGCGCTGACCGCCGCGCTGGAAGAGGTCGATGCCGCAACCACGGCGCTTGCCGAGCAGGAAACCGTCCATGCCAGCCTGACCGAAGGACCCCGATCGCGCTGATGAAGGCACTGTTGCCGGGCATGATGGACCGTGGATGGGGCAGGGTGGTGAACATCACCT
>NZ_JBPBBA010000013.1:0-86605 GCF_050896395.1 Nioella aestuarii
TTGGCTGCGATGAACCAGAAAACCTCCGTTACGAAAACCTCAAATCTGTCCCATAGGCGCTGACGTCAGACAGCCAGCTTGGCGCGCGGAAGCGGGTGCAGTTGCAAACTCGGATGGCACGTTCGGGGCGGTTGTCCTGACACCGCGCAGCTTGGCGGTTGCCGTCGATATCTCTGCCGAACTGATGGCCGATTCCTTGAACTTGGCGACAGCCCTGCCAAACATCCTTGCAGCTGCGATGGCGGTTGAACTTGACCGGGTTGCGCTGATCGGGAGCGGCACCGCACCTGAGCCGCGTGGCGTCGCCAATACGTCCGGCATCGGAACGTTTGCGCAGGACGCAGAGATTGCCAGCTATGCGAACTTGTCCAAGGCGCGCACGGGCATCCTGACCGCAAACCGTGGGCCAGTGTCGGCTTACGTCATGAACCCGCGTGACGAAGGGTCGTTCGTTGACCTGATGGACAGCACCGGGCAACCGCTCATGGCACCCAACGCCGTGGGCAGTATCCCCATGCTCACCACCACGTCGCTGCCGATCGATGGCGGCACCGGCACCGACGAGTCCACGATCATCGCGGGCAACTTCGCTCACCTGCTGGTAGGTATCCGGTCCGGTATTCAGATCGAACTGTTCAAAGGTCCGAAATACATCTCGAACCTGCAATTCACGATGGTCGCGCACATGCGGGCAGACGTAGCGGTTGAGGATTCCGCCGCGTTCTACGCCCTGACCGGCGTGGGCCGGGCTGCATAACGGGGCATTCTTTTGAGGGCGATTGGCCAGCCCGACACCGGAAAGCCGAATGCGCTGCCCCGCTATTCTCGCAGGCGTTCAATTCGGCAAGGCACAGTCCCGTCCTGACAATCTATCAGGGCGGGGCACCCACGGGATAGGGGGGGGTCATCGGGCCTCTAGCCGCAACCGCTTCGGTACCGATGGTGGGAACACAACTTTCGCAATGCCAAAATGGGGAATTTGAAATGGGACGACCTCGAACACCTGCCGCGATTGCCCGCATCACGGGCGCTGACAAATTGCATCCTGGCCGCCACAAGTCACGCTCCGAGCCGAGCGTTGCCCCTATCGGCAATCCGCCGGACAGGCTTTCCGGCGTTGAGCGTAGGGCGTGGCTGAGCCTTGTCGCTGACCTGCCGTGGCTTGGGCGCTCCGACCGGATGCTGGTGGAACTGGCTGCAAGGCTGACCGTTGTCGTGTCAGAACCCGACGCGCCGCTTGCGGCCTTTACGCAGTTGCGGCTTTGCCTTTCTTCGATGGGCGGAACGCCGGTTGATCGATCAAAGGTCGCTGCGCCGAATAGTGATACCGACGATCCGGGAGCTGAGTTTTTCCAGTGACTGATCAACTACCACCAAACGCCCGCGTCGCTCATTATGCATTGTTGGACGAGCGGCGATGCCCGGTTCCAGCCCGAATCGGACATGATACGAAACAGCAGAGCCCATCAGAGCGGACCTTGATGCGGAGACAGTCGAGCGGCTGATGTGCGGACGGAGCTGCCTTTGGCTTTGGATTACTAGACATATCGCGAGAATCTCGCGTAAGCTTCCAACACTATCGCGGGGCGTGGGGGATAAGAGCATGAAATCTGACGAAGAGATTCGACTGGCGCAGGAGCGCGTAATGTCGGTCTTTCATCGTCGTCCCGAGGCTGCCTTGGACACAAAACACGCGGACGCCAGCATATCCGAAGGTCTGACATGCACGGTCACAGAAGGCGATCGGGAAGTCGTAATCGACATGCCAGAACCGGTGGGCGGAAGTGAATTGGGCCCGTCACCTGGTTTTCACGCGCGAGCCGCCATAGCGGGCTGCGTTGCGATTGGCATTAAGATGACTGCGATCCGGCTTGGTATTGAGCTTCGTTCAGTCAAAGTCGGCGTGGACATGGATTTCGACGACTCTGCTATTTTGGGAATGGGCGAAGCGAGCGCGGCGCCTCTCAGAACGCATCTCAAGATTACAGTCGCCAGCGACGCCGATCGGGAGACGCTGCAAGGGCTGGTGGATGCCGCTCTTGAGGCCGATCCCTACTTCCTCGCCCTGCGTGATCCGCAAAAGGTCGAGACAAGTTTGGAGTTCGGATAGACCATGGATGCCCGCCTTCAAATCAGAGTACAGAGATACGGATGGGACGCGGCAGCGCCCCATTATGAGGCCGGTTGGCAGAATAGCCTGCTGCCAGCCCAGAAAACCTTGATCTCCATGGCAGGATTAGAACCCGGTCAGGATATCATCGAAACCGCGTGTGGATCAGGTCTTGTGACCAGAATGCTCAGTGTGGCGGTCGGTCAAACGGGATCAGTCCTAGCGACCGATCTCGCGCAAAAAATGGTCGAAGCGACAAACGCCCTCGGCTTGGAGAATGTCAAAACTGCAAGAATGGGAGCTGAAGCTCTGGATGCCGATGACGCAAGTTTTGATCGGGCTGTCTGTGCGTTGGGTCTGATGTACAGTCCCGATCCTCCCAGCGCCATTAAAGAGATGCGTCGCGTACTGCGACCCGGGGGTCGGGCCGTGGCCACGGTATGGGGCGAACGTCGGAACTGTGGCTGGGCAGAAGTCTTTCCCATCGTAGACAAGAATGTTCAGTCTGAGGTTTGTCCCATGTTCTTCGCGACTGGCGCACCGGGTGGATTGCGCCGCGATTTCGAACAAGCTGGCTTCCAAGGCATCGAAGAAGTCAGGCAATCTGAAACGCTGGAGTACTCAAACGCTCGTGACCTACTGGAGGCCGTCTTGCTCGGCGGGCCGGTTGCGCTGGCGATAAAGAGGTTCGACGAGCAAACGATGCAAGAAGTTAGTGAAGAATTCCTGGAGTCTGTTTCCGACTTTCTGGTTGATGGAGCTTATCGGATTCCCGGCGAGTTCGTTACTGTTTCAGGCATCCACTGACACCGATGAAACGACACCAGCGTCCCTATTTTCAACGGCCGCTTCGGGCTCTCACCCGGCATCCGCCGCACTTTGCTTGAAGGTCCGCTGTCTGGACACCGCTAAAACTTTGCAAAGCCCGCTTTCTGCGCCTCGCGGGCGTTTGCGACTGACGCGGCAAATTACTGCAAACCGCTCGATCCTGTGGAGACGCCATGTCAACTACGCCTGAACGTCCCCGCGAGACCGAAAGCCGGTCAGGCGATGATTCTGGCGCGACAGACGGTTTTCAGATTACGGACATGGCGCGGCCAATGGGTTTAATCTGTTACCCTAGACGTTACCCCTACTGTAAAACGAAAAAGGCCCCATAAGGGGGCTATTCGCTAAATCCCTGTATTTGTTGGGAATTTTGGCTCCGGCGGTAGGGATCGAACCTACGACCAATTGATTAACAGTCAACTGCTCTACCGCTGAGCTACGCCGGAACTGAGGGGGATATAACAACCTCGTTTTCGGGCGTCCAGAGGGTTTTCAGGAAAAAGTCCACAAATTCTCATATGATGTGGAAACGGGCGGTTGTCGCCAGCTCCGGCGATGGCGAAACCATGTTTCTCTCAACAAGATCAATAAGATGAGCGAGAACATTACGCTCGGCTATTGGCATCAATCGGGCGTCGATATCTGTGTAGATCCGGGTGGTCAGCTCGGTCGGAGTGGCCGGTGCGCCGTGAAGGGCGTTCAAAATCTGCATTTCGCGGTCGGCGCGGTGATCAAGCAGATCCTGGCATCGCTTGCCCGGGTCAGTCACCGCATCCCCATGGGCGGGATAGAACAGCCGGTCCTGGCGTTGAATGAGACGGCGTAGCGAGTGCCGGAAGGCGGTAAGGTCACCGTCGGGGGGCGAAATCAGCGAGGTGGCCCACTCCATCACGAGATCGCCGGAAAAAAGTGCGTCCTTCCAGGCAAAGCTCAGGTGGTTGGCCATATGGCCAGGCGTGTGCAGCACCTCCAGTTGCCATCCATCGCCAGCAATCACATCCCCGTCCGAGATGTGCTGATCCGGCTCAAAATTCGGGTCGACGCCCTCGCCTCCTCCGATCCCACCGGCGGCAGCCAGTTTTTGCATCGCCAGCGACCGACCCCACTCACTCGTGCCTGCTGCCAGAACCGGCGCCCCTGTGGCGTCGGACAGGCTGCGTGCAAGCGGCGAGTGATCAAGATGGGAATGTGTCACCAGGATGTGGCTGATCCTCTGGTCGGGACCGATCTCGGCCAGAATCGCCTGCAAATGGCTGCCAATTTCGGGGCCTGGGTCAATCACGGCGATATCCCGTTCCCCCACCAGAAACGTATTCGTGCCATGCAGGGTCATGGGAGATGGATTGGGGGCGGTGATCCGGCGAAGTCCCGGTTCCAGAAGGATTGCCGTCATATCTCTTTCCTATGCCCCTGTCGCGGGGTTAGATGGGGCCATGCGATGGGACTGGCTCAAACAACTCATGCCTCGGGGGCTCTATGGTCGGGCCGCCCTGATCCTTGTGGTTCCCATCGTCTCGCTACAGCTTGTCGTGTCGGTTGCCTTCCTGCAACGTCATTTCGAAGATGTCACGCTTCAGCTGACCACGGCGCTTGGGTTCGATCTGCGATTGATTTCGGATCACCTGCGTGAAGGTGGCCGAGACGCCGCCCTGCCCGTCGCGACACGCCTCGATATTCATGAAAGCACCGGCGGCGTGCCGGAATGGGTCGATGACGAACATGCTGCACGGCGCTGGTATGACTGGTCCGGGCGGGTGGTGATTTCAACCTTGGACAGCATGGTGCCGGAAATCTCGTGGATCGATCTGGCGCGCAATGATCGTCGCGTGATCGTGCAACTTGCCGTGGATGACGAGACCTTGATCCTGGAGATCAACCGCAAACGTGTCTCGGCCTCCAATCCGCATCAGCTTTTCGTCATCATGATCTTTACCGGCATCCTGATGACGGCGGTTGCATTCGTCTTTCTGCGCAACCAGGTGCGTCCGATCCGGCGGCTGGCCCGCGTGGCAGAAGCGTTCGGGAAAGGCCGGGTCGACCCCTACAAACCATCAGGCGCCTTGGAGGTCCGGGCCGCGGGCCGCGCGTTTCTGGACATGCGCGCGCGGATTGAACGGCAGATCGAGCAACGCACAATGATGCTGTCAGGCGTCAGTCATGATCTGCGAACCCCTTTGACCCGCCTCAAGCTTGGCCTGTCGATGCTGGAAACCGGCCCCGAAACGGACGAACTATTGCGCGATGTCGAGGAGATGGAGGCGCTGCTGACAACCTTTCTGGATTTCGCTAGGGCCGATGCCCTGGACGATCCTGAAACGGTCGATGTGTTGGCTCTTGCCCGGCAGGTGGCCGAAGACGCCGTTCGCATGGGCGGAAAGATAGAGCTGGTGGTGCCAGACAAAGCACCTGCAGTGGCCTTGCGTCCCGGAGCGGTCAAGCGGGCGCTGTCCAACCTTCTGGTCAATGCCCTTCGCTATGGAAGCCACGCAAGACTGACAATGACGGTGCTGGACCGTGCCCTTCGCTTTTCGGTCGAAGATGATGGCCCCGGCATCGCCCCCGAGGACCGCGACCGCGCCGTTCGGCCCTTTGCCCGTCTGGACGAAGCGCGCAACCAAAACCGGGGCGGCGGAGTGGGCTTGGGCTTGGCCATCGCAAATGACATCGCCCGCAGCCATGGCGGCACAATGCGCCTGTCGCAATCCCAAGATCTGGGCGGGCTTCGCGTCGATTTTGTCGTGGCGCGCTAAAAATCGCTGCGTCAACCAGGGTCGCCTGGTGCCCCGGTCTTGGCATTGGGTCTGTCGTGGTCGGCACCCCAAGCTGCTCCTCAGCCAGCTTCATCCGCGCCGCGATCCACCAGATGCCGCGACTGCACATCCTGCGATTGTCATCAGGACTTGGCCGGATCGTCTCGGACAGCCATCAAGACAACCCCAGCAATTTCTCACCCGGCCAAGTTTCCGGGCGTTAACCGACGCCTCAGACCAAATCGGTGGGGCTGGCTTCGACGAAAATCATGTGACCTGCTTTCACGAGAACGCACGCCATCTCCCAATGCTTGCGAAACGATTGCAGTCCCCTTCAACCGCAGCATGCGCCTCCCAGGATGGTCCGTAATCCGGCTTTGCCGATCGCACCGGAATTCGCCAAGCTGATTGGCCTCTCGCTTGCCTCAAACCAATGCGATCCGTTGGATGTTTGCCCGCGACCGGTAAGCGGTGCGAGTCGAGGTGCAATGGCCCCATGGCTCCTTTTGGATGCGGCGGCTGAAACAGAAGGCACCGTCTTTCACGAAGGTGAATGTGGGCGCAATGGTCTCCGACATGGTCCACGGCTTATAGCAGTGGCCAAAAGCTGAGTCGAACCAATGATATAGCTTGAGAGGTGGCGCACCCGAGAGGATTCGAACCTCTGGCCTCTGCCTTCGGAGGGCAGCGCTCTATCCAGCTGAGCTACGGGTGCCGCGTTCGCCGCGTATAGGACATCCCGGAAGGCGCTGCAATTGCAAATCTTCTGCCATGGCCCCTTGTTTCGTGCCTCAGGCTCATGACAATTGTCAAAAGCAATCAAGGACCTTGCCAATGACCCGCGTAACGCCACTCTGGCTGCTGCTGACCCTTCAGACAGGCGTTTCCGCCGCCTCTTTGGTGGTTGAGATCGTCGCGGGCCGGATGCTGGCGCCGCATGTGGGCATGTCGCTTTACACCTGGACCTCGATCATAGCTGTCGTATTGGCCGGGTTCTCTGCGGGGCACTGGTGGGGCGGGCGGCTGGCGGAACGGCCGGTGGACAAGGCGCTGGCCTGGACCGGCGGGGCGCTGATCGCGGCTGCTCTGACAACGGGCATTGCTGTGAACCTGCTGCGCCTCGTCGCCACGCCGCTGCTCAACGCGGTAGGTCATCCCGTCTGGGGCATCGCCACCATTACCATGGCGGTTTTCTTCCTGCCCTCCTTCTTCGCGGGCGTCCCTGCCCCGGTGCTTGCGCATGTCTCTGTCACCCGTGCCGCGCCCGATCAACAGGGTCGCGCTTTGGGGGCCATGTTCGCAGCGGGTGCAATTGGCGCGATTGCCGGCACGCTGCTGGCCGGGTTTCTTTTCATCTCCTGGCTCGGGACATCCGCCACCCTGGCTGTTGTGACCGCAACCTATGTCATCTCGGGCCTGTTGCTCTTCTGGCTCGCCCGTTCCGCCGCGATGAAAATCGCCGCCATCGCCGCTCTCATTGCCCTCGCCCTATCTGGCCTTGCGCTCGCCACGCCCTCGCCCTGCACCGTGGAAAGCCGCTATTTCTGCATTCGCACCGTTGACATGTCAGCCGATCCCAACAGCCCCGTGCATCTGATGGTGATCGACCATCTCGGCCACGGGATGAGCGCCCGCGACGTCCCCACCGTGATGTTCACCGAACATGCCGCCATGCTGGATGAGCTTGCCCGCCGCCGTGCGCCGCGTGCCGATTTCACCAGCTTTTTCATCGGCGGCGGCAGCTACTCCATCCCGCGTGCGTTCACCGAACACGGCACCGGCCCGATGGTGGTGGCCGAGATCGACCCCGACGTAACCGCGCTGGCAGAGCGCGATTTCTGGTTCGACCCCGAAACCGTTACCATCCTGCATGAAGATGCGCGCCGCGCTCTGCTGACCCGCCCCGACCAGCTCTATGACGTCATCATAGGCGATGCCTTTACAGATGTGGTGGTGCCGGTTCACCTGGTGACGCAGGAGTTTTTTGAGCTCGCCCGGTCACGCCTGACCGAGGACGGTACCTTCCTGATGAATGTGATCGACTACGAAGACCGGTTGCAGGCGCTCGGCTCGATTGTGCGCACCATGAGGCAGGTCTTCCCAAGCGTCGAGGTCTGGACCCAGGCCACACAGCCCGAGCCCGGCAGCCGCATGGTCTTCGTCATCGCCGCCGGCAACACCCCCTCCGATTTCGATGAGTTCAGTGCACCCATGCCATTTCGCATGACTTTCGGCGCATTGGGCGACCGGTTCGTCACCCAGATCGCAGAGGCACGCGGCCTGGTTCTGACCGATGACTACGCGCCCATCGACCGGTTGATCGGCCGCCCGGACTGAACCTTCTTCTTGGCTGAAATACTCCGGGGGTCCGGGGCAGCGCCCCGGCGGGTCGACGCGCGAAGCGCGGCGAAACGATCCGCCTTCAGGCGAACAGCTCGTGGCACAATTCCAGCGCATCCACCAGCGCGTCCACCTCTGCTTCGGTATTATACATGCCGAAACTCGCACGGCAGGTGGCCGTCACACCCATATGCTCCATCAATGGCTGCGCACAGTGATGGCCCGCACGCACCGCCACCCCCTTCTTGTCGAGCACTGTGGAGATATCATGCGCATGGGCTGCGCCCTCCAGCGTGAAGCTGAAGATCGCGCCTTTCGTGGCGGATTTGCCCTGTACGTTCAGCCAGTTCAGCCCATCCAAACGCTTACGCGCATAGGCACAGAGCCGTTTTTCATGGGCGGCAATGTTGTCCATGCCGATACCCATCAAATAATCCAGCGCCACGCCCATGCCGATCTGTTGCACGATGCCGGGTGTGCCGGCCTCGAACTTCATCGGCGGATCGTTATAGGTCACGACGTCACGGGTCACATCTCGGATCATGTCGCCGCCACCCATGAAGGGGCGCATCTCGATCATCCGGTCCTTGCGGATATGGATCGCACCGGATCCGGATGGGCCATAGAGCTTGTGGCCGGTGATCGCATAGAAGTCGGCTCCGATCGCTTCGACATCCACCGGCATATGCACGGCAGCCTGAGATCCGTCCACCAGCACAGGCACGCCCTTTTCCTTCGCACCCGCAACGATGGCTTTCACATCCACCACGGTGCCAAGCACGTTTGACATATGGGTCACGGCCACCAGTTTCGTGCGCGGGGTGATCGCGTTCAGAACGGCCTGAGGATCAAGATCACCATTGGCATCCACGTCCACCCATTTCAGAACCACCCCCTGGCGTTCACGCAGGAAGTGCCAAGGAACGATATTGGCATGGTGTTCTGCGACCGAAAGGACGATCTCGTCGCCCGCTTCCATCCGCGGCATGGCCCAGGAATAGGCGACAAGGTTGATCCCTTCCGTGGTGCCGGAGGTGAACACGATCTCTTCCTCGTCCTTCGCCCCCAAGAAGCGCGCCACGGTGCCGCGCACGGCCTCGTATTTCTCGGTCGCGAGATTGGAAAGGAAATGCAGGCCGCGATGGACGTTCGCGTATTCCTCGGCATAGCCGCGCGTCACCGCGTCGATCACAACCTGGGGTTTCTGCGCCGAGGCGCCATTGTCCAGATAGACCAGCGGCTTACCGTTCACCTGACGAGACAGGATCGGGAAATCGGCGCGGATTTTGTCGATATCGTACATGGTTCTTGTTCCTAGACGAGACTGAGGCCCATGGCCGAAAACAGGATGGAGAGCAGGATCGCAAGCCCAAGAAGCGACACGATAATGCCCGCGAAAACCAGACCGAGCGAGGTGAAGCCGTGCAGCTCTGCCACGAAATTCACCATCAGCCAGAAGAAGAGCGCCAGGGCCGCGATAGAGATTACGTCGGTCAGCGGCGGCAAGACGAAGAGGGCCGCCAATTGGATGACACTGAAGCACAGCAGGATGAACTGCGCCCAGATGACCAGTGCAAAAGCCTGCTCAAAACTGCCCCTCCCGCCGAACGCCGCTCCGATGCGAAAGGCACCGAAGGCGAGGATCAGCCCGACCATGCCCTCGAATGCGGTATAGGTAACAGCTGTTTCCGCTGGCATGGACATGCCGTCAGGCAACGGTGCCATCGACAGGAAAATGACCGAAGACATCGCCGAGAGCACCAGCTCCAGCAGGTAGAACTGCATCAGGATACGCCGCGGCAGGTTCAGCCCCATGATATGGCGCGCGCCTTCGCGCGGGTCGCTCAGCGTCTCACGGGCGAGCCGCAGCAGCGTGGGAAGATGCAGCAGATGCGTCATGCGCGTTCAGCTCCTTCACCGCGCTCGGCCTCAAACAGTCCGGAAAGCCAAATCCAGAAAAACCCGGCTGCAATGGCATAGTTCATGACCATGACCATGGCGGATGAGTGGCTGACACTGGCCATGCCGCGCAGCAGGAAGAGCGGCGAAACCGCGAGGATCGCCCAGAACAACGCCAGTCTTGCATTCACCCCCTGCCCTTTCCCCCCCGCCAATCGGGCCAGCACGTGGGTCAGCCCGCCGAAGAGATAAAGGATCAGCGGCCAGACGAAGATCCAGGCAAACAGCGTGATCGCCAGCCGCGCATCCAAAGGTGCGGGACCATCTTCGCCGGTCAGTTGCTCGGACAATGAGGGTGCGGCCAGGCCAGTGCCGGTCAGATCCGGGATCTGGCTGAGGAAGATGATCAACAGGCCAACCAGCAGGTAGATGAACCCCCGCGCCTCGGGCCGATCGCTGGTGCGATTGCCATCCATCAACGCCCGCATCACCTGACGCGGGCGCGCATAGCTGCGCAGAAGCTCTCGGGTGACCGACAAGCGCTTACCCCCTGTGCCGATCCAGCCAGCCTTGCAGGCGGGTCAGGATGTCTTCGCGCAGGGTTTCATCCTCGATCTCGTCGATGGCTTCCGCCAGGAAGGCCAGAACCAGAAGGTCCGTCGCCTCAGCATGGCTGACCCCGCGCGACCGCAGATAGAAAAGGGCCTCTTCGTCGATCGCGCCGGTGGTGGAGCCGTGCGAACACTGCACATCATCGGCGTAGATCTCCAGTTCCGGCTTGGCCTGGAAACTGGAATCCTCGTCCAGAAGCAACGCCTGGCTAAGCTGATAGCCATCGGTTTTCTGGGCGTCGGGTTTGACCAGGATCTTGCCCTGGAACACGCCTTCGGCCCCGTTGCGCAGCACCTTCTTGAACACCTGTCGGCTTTCGCAATCCACCGCGTCATGGGTGACGAACACCGTGTCGTCGTGGTGAAAGGCGCCCGAGGCCCCATCGCCAAGCGCCGCACCGGCAATATGTGCTACGGCATTGTCGCCCGTGATCTCAACGACCTGTTCGTTGCGGGTCAGCACGCCGTTCACGGTGAGGGTAAAGGATTTATAGACAGATCCCTCGCCAAGCCGCGCAAACATATGGGTGGAAGCCCGGCGTTCGTGGTCGCGTCCCTGGGCGCGGACATGGTGGAATTGGCCACCATTGGCCACCTCGACCTCCATCACCTTGGAAAAGCGTGCCGCTGCGGGTCCGTTTTCCAGTACCGTGACCGAAGCGCCCTCCTCCACCTTCACCAGATGGTGCAGGATCGCGTCCGAGGTTTCGGATTTGTGCAGGTAAACCAGGCTGATGGGCTTTGTCGCCTTGCCCGTGGCGCGGATGACCACACCGTCGGTGGCGAAGGCAGTGTTCAGGGCTGCGTGGGGGCGTTCCACCGGGGTTTGGCCACGGGTTTCCAGCACACCATACAGGTCGCGGGCCCAGTGAATGTCGCGGGCCAGCGCGTCGGACAGGCGGTCCACCTCGACACCTTCCATCGACAGATCGTCCGACGCAGCCGCGTCAAACACACCGTCAACGAACACGATCTTCAGCCGGTCCACATCAGAAAACGGCATTGTTTCATCGGTGACGAACAACCCCGCACGCGGGGCGTCGGGCTGGTTCAATGTGGTCGGGTCAGAGTATTTCCAGTATTCGTCGCGCTTTTTCGGCAGGCCCATGGCCGTCAGCCGGCCAAGCGCCGCGCTGCGCGCATCATTGGCCCATCCGGCGCCCTCGGGCATGGTCTGCCCGGCGAGGCGGTTGGCCAGCGGATCCTGTTTCAGAGCCGGGTTCGCCATTACGCGACCTCCGCCAGGATGTCTGCATAGCCGTTCTGTTCGACCTCAAGCGCCAATTCCGGCCCGCCGGTCTTCACGATGCGGCCGTTTGCCATGATATGCACCACGTCGGGTTTGATGTGATCCAGCAGACGCTGATAGTGAGTGATCACCAGGAACCCACGGCCTTCGTCGCGCAGAGCGTTCACCCCTTCTGCGACCAGCTTCATCGCGTCCACGTCGAGGCCGGAATCGGTCTCGTCCAGAATGCACATCTTGGGTTCCAGCATCGCCATCTGCAGGATTTCGTTACGCTTTTTCTCACCACCGGAAAAACCTACATTGACGGGGCGTTTCAGCATATCTGCGTCGATCTTCAGCGCCTTGGCCTTTTCGCGCACGACCTTGAGGAATTCGGCAGCCGACATTTCCTCTTCGCCGCGTGCCTTGCGCTGCGCGTTCACGGCGGTGCGCAGGAAGGTCATGTTGCCCACACCAGGGATTTCGACAGGGTACTGGAACGCCAGGAAGACACCGGCGGCGGCGCGTTCCTCGGGCTCCATCTCCAGCAGGTCTTCGCCGTTCATCAGCGCTTCACCATCCGTCACCTCATAGCCATCCCGGCCCGACAGCACATAGGACAGCGTCGATTTGCCAGAGCCATTGGGCCCCATGATCGCATGGACCTTGCCCGCCTCGACGGTCAGGTCGACACCCTTCAGGATTTGCTTGTCCTCTTCTTCCAGAGAAACGTGCAGGTTCTTGATCTCAAGCATGAAAACCTCTTTCACATAGCAGCCAGACCCGTCTGCGCACTGCGCAGCGGATGGCCCGTGGTCATGTCAGGGCAGCTCAGAAGAGCGCCAGTTTCGTGGGATCGGTCAGACGGATGACGTGGTGAACCCAAGTCTCCGAGAACAACAGCGCGAACAGGCCCGGAAAGGCGTGAACGGCCATATGCATGGTAAAGGCCGCTGCGAACATGCCAACGGTCTTGGCGGCAGTGTGTTCGGGGCGTTTGAAGTGAAAAATCTGTTGCAGAATGAAGCCCGCCAGAAAGGCCAGCCCCATATCGACCATCAGATTTGAACTGTTCAGATGCGCCGAGCCGGGCGTAACGCCGGTCAGGTGAAACCGCGCGTAGCGCGCAGCCACGACCACCAGCATTCCGACGCAAAAGGCCGCGACCAGCGACAGAACATAGAATATCCCATCCCCGCGCGGCTTTCGCCTGGGGGTGTCCGGGGCCTTGGCCCGGCGCGCCTCGATCCGTGCGACCCGTTCCGAGAAGCTGGAATCGACGATTGTGCTGCCAGATCTGCTCATCCCCGCAAATGGCCCCGAAATTGTGGCGTATTTTGGGATAGGAACGCGGCATTTTCATCCGATCCTTGTGGCCGCATCGCAGGGCTTGCCGCTCTGTAAGGGGGCAGGTGAAATACATGATCACCCCTCGTTCGAAGCGCCATCACGGCGCTGATGGTGGCGGAAGCGGGCGATGTAATCGGCGGGAAGATCGGCAGGCGCGGCGCCACGGGCAATCAGGTGGTCGATGCAATGCAGCGCCAGGTCCGGGCTGTCGAACACCGTGTCGGCGGCAAAGGCCAGATGCATCAGCTGATCATCGCTGAGACCCGCCGTTTCCTCGTCCCGGATATAAACCGCGTCGCCATCCAGAAGCTGGCTGGTAAGCTTCGGACGCACGACCTGGTCCTCGTGATCATGAGGCATCATCACCGATTTGGTGAACATGAATTTGTGCAGCTTGAAGCCCTGCGCACGCAGTTCCGCATCCAGATCGCCAAACAGCGGCTCACCATCGTAAATCCGGTGGAATCGCACTTCACTTACGATCGCTACGGCGTTGGAAAGTTTGGCAATTCCGCCACGAAGCACCTCTAGCTCACCGCCCTGAAGATCCATCTTCAACAGATCAACAGGTGGCAGTTCAGCCAGCGTATCCAGCGTCACAGGTTCCAAAGGCACCGGCTCGATCCGATCCGACAGCCATTTCTGCTTGCCGATCGCACGCACAGCCCGTTCATCCAGCGGATAGAGCGAGGTGAAACCGGGCGTCGGGTGAATATAGAGCGTCCGTTTACCGGGCAGGCCCACAGCTTCGCAGAAATAGGTCTCATGCCCTGACGGGGTCTCGACCAGCTTGGCGAACTGTGCCTCGTTCGGCTCAAACCCGTACACATGGGCCAACCCGTCATCCAGCAGCCCCTGATAGGGCGGTGTCGACAGGCGACTGGCCCCCACATCGCAGATCCGCATGGGACGCGAGGGCTGTAACGCGCCGGTCAGCACCGCGCGACGTTTGTCGGCATGACTGGCCATTACGCTTCCTTCCGCGACGCGGGCCGCACAAGATAGTTTATGCTGGTTTCATAGCGCTTGACCTCGGTCTCGACCTCATATCCGGCGCTCTGCCGCCATGCGTGGAAACCATCATCGTTGTGCTTGTCGACCTCAATCAGCATCCAAGGGCCACAGCGCTTCAACGTGGCTTCCAGCCCTTTCAGCACCTGCAACTCCATGCTTTCCACGTCAATCTTGATGAAATCCGGGGTCACATCAGCCAGTGCTTCGTCGCCCGCGACGACCCGCAGATCTCCCTGCCCTGGCAGCATTCGAGACGCGCCAAGGTTGCGGCTCCGCTGTTCCATTGCAAAGCCTTCGCCAGACGTGTCCGACAGGCCAAGTCCGAGCCATGACAGATCGAAGACACCGCCGAAACCGTTCATCGCGACATTGGCCAGAAGCAGTTTGTAGGCCGCCACATTCGGTTCGAATGGAATGACTTTAGCAGGCGACAAAAATGCCGCGACATAGAGAGAATGGTTGCCGACATTCGCGCCGATATCAACATAGGTCGCCCCAAGGGGCATAACCCGCTTGATCAGGCTCAGCTCGCGCCCTTCATAGAGCAACCCGATGCGGTGGTGGCGCTGGATCGGGTCGCGTTCCATATCGACGGCAAACCGAAACTGGCGCCCCGCGATGGTGCAGGCCACAACGTCGATACCTTCAAATACGAATGCCTCACCACCCGCAATGGCGGCGCGGGCGGCATCCAGATCGAAGGGGGTATTGACTGCGCCGTCTGCCATCAGTTGATGTCCTCTTCACCGGCGAAAAATTCTTCTGGAAGAATTTTCTGACTGAAAAGTTTTCCAGAAAACTTTTCTAGCCGACCGACCCCTCAAGCGAAATCGCCACAAGCTGTTGAGCTTCCATTGCAAATTCCATCGGAAGCGCCTGGAGCACCTCTTTGCAGAAGCCATTCACCACCAGCGCCACGGCCTCTTCTTCATCCATGCCGCGCTGACGGCAATAGAAGAGCTGGTCGTCATCAACCTTGGAGGTGGTTGCCTCGTGCTCCACACGCGCCGAGTTGTTCTTGACTTCGATGTAAGGCACCGTATGCGCCCCGCATTGATCGCCGATCAGCAGGCTGTCGCACTGGGTGTAGTTACGCCCGTTCTTCGCCTTGGGGTGCATCGACACCAGCCCGCGATAGGTGTTCTGCGCCTTGCCCGCAGAAATCCCCTTGGACACGATGCGCGATTTGGTATCGCGGCCCAGGTGGATCATCTTGGTGCCGGTATCGGCCTGCTGCATGTTATTGGCGATGGCGATGGAATAGAATTCGCCCTGGCTTTCATTGCCGCGCAGGATGCACGAGGGGTATTTCCACGTGATCGCGGATCCGGTTTCCACCTGGGTCCACATCACCTTGGACCGGTCGCCCCGGCAATCGGCGCGCTTGGTGACGAAATTGTAGATCCCGCCCTTGCCGTTTTCATCGCCCGGATACCAGTTCTGGACGGTCGAATACTTGATCTCGGCATCTTCCAGCAGCACCAGTTCCACCACCGCCGCGTGCAGCTGATTGGTGTCACGCTGCGGTGCGGTACAGCCTTCCAGGTAAGACACGTAGCTGCCTTTGTCAGCGATGATCAGAGTGCGTTCGAACTGACCGGTGTTTTCCGCGTTGATGCGGAAATAGGTCGACAATTCCATGGGGCAGCGCACGCCCGGCGGCACATAGACGAACGACCCGTCCGAGAAGACCGCGCTGTTCAGCGTCGCAAAATAGTTGTCGGTGATCGGCACGACCGAGCCGAGGTATTTCTTGACCAGATCGGGATGCTTCTGAATGGCCTCGGAGATCGAGCAGAAGATGACGCCCGCGGCTTCCAGTTCCTTCTGGAAGGTGGTGCCGACAGACACAGAGTCAAACACCGCATCGACCGCCACCTTGCGGCCTTCGGCTGGCGCGTCTTCCGCGCCTTCGACACCGGCAAGGATCATCTGTTCCTTCAGCGGAATGCCCAGTTTCGCATAGGTAGCCAGCAGCTTCGGGTCGACCTCATCCAGCGATTTGGGCTTCTCGGCCATCGACTTGGGTTTGGCGTAATAATACTGATCCTGATAGTCGATCTTCTCATAGTTCAGCATCGACCATTCCGGCTCTTCCATCAGCTTCCAGCGCTTGAACGCCTGAAGCCGCCAGTCGGTCATCCATTCGGGTTCATTGTTCTTTTCCGAGATCAGGCGAACGATGTTCTCGTTCACGCCCTTGGGGGCGTATTCCATCTCGATCTCGGTTTCCCAGCCGTACTTGTACTTGCCACCCATGGCCTGCACGGTTTCCACGGTTTCGCGGTCAACGCCTTCGCGCACGTCTGTTTCGGCAACGGCCATAGTGCATTCCTCTGTCTCGAGCCCCCTAGGGCTTGCGTATCCTTGCGCCCCTTTCGGGACACCCCTGTTTCACGTGGCGCGCGACAGGTGTCTGGCCCGTGCCGCACGCCAGGCCTCGCTAAAGCGCAAGACCTCGTCTTCCGTCGTTGTGGGCCCAATCGAAATACGGATCGCGCATCCGGCATCCCGATCGTTGAACCCCATGGCGCGCAAAACCGAGCTCGATTTCACCTTGCCGCTGGAACAGGCGGATCCGGCCGAAATGGCAAAACCCGCAAGGTCCATCTGCATCACCTGCGTCTCACCTTTCCAACCCGGCGTAACCAGGCATGTGGTGTTCGGCAGACGCGACGCGCCTTTCCCGACCAAAATAGTTACATTTCCGCTGAGGTCCAGAGAGTTTTCTAGAATATTTCTAAGTTGAGCGACCCGTTCCCAGGCCCCATTTGCCAGATCTTGTGCCGCCACCTGTGCAGCAGCACCAAATCCAGCAATGCCGATCAAATTCTCGGTCCCGGACCGTCGGCCCATTTCCTGTCCGCCGCCCTTGATCCGGGCCTCTACATCCAAGCCGCGCCGGATCACGAGCGCCCCGATTCCCTTCGGCCCCCCCAGTTTGTGGGCCGAGATCAGCCCCATATCGACACCCGTCCAATCAAATGCCAACGGCAACTTGCCGAACCCTTGGGTGAAATCGCAGACCGCCAGCCCCTGGGGCAGATCTTGCAAGATACCGGTCTCGGAATTGGCGAGTTGCAAGGTTGAACGCGCGGGATCGGTGACATTTACCCGCCCCTGCCCGTCGACCGGCAAATCCTCGGACACCCAGGCGCGCACCGCGTCGTGTTCCACCGCTGCGCCGTGCAATCCCCGCTCTGCCAGCGCCAATGCCGCGGCCTCCGTTGCGCTGGAGGTGAAGACGATATCGCTGGCCTGTGCGCCAAACGCCTCTGCCACCTGCGCCCGCGCTTTCTCGATCAAGGCCGTCGCAGCGCGCCCCTCGGCATGCACGGATGACGGGTTTCCCACCACATCCATAGCCGAAATCATTGCCTCTCGTGCCTCTGGACGAAGCGGCGCGGTCGCATTCCAATCGAGATAGCTGCGCGGTTTCATATCACTCTCCTGACCGGTAGCAGCCCTTGTGCCCCGGACGTCTGCAAAGGTCCAGTTGCCAGACCCTTAATGCATGTCCATTAACCTTAACGCGCGCCCTGCCCCTTCTTCTTGGCCAAAATACTTCCGCCGGAGGCGCCCGACCCAAGCCAAAAGGGACCGACCCGACTAGTGCGCAGCGTCGTCATCCACCACATGGAACAGGTTCGGCACCGCAGGGCATGGCGTCAGGTCGTTCTGCACCACATCCGACAGCCGTGTCTGGTGCAGGAATACGTAGACATGGGCCGACAACCCCTCCCACAGCCGGTTTGTCATGCTCTGCGCCCGGCTGCCCGACATCCCACCCGAGGCGCCTGCCCCGGTGTGCAGCGCACTCACGGTTTCATCAACCGCACCCAATACGTCTGACACTCGGATCTCGGAGGCCGGCCGCGCCAGACGATACCCGCCCCCCGGCCCGCGTACCGACTCCACCAGCCCCGCCCGACGCAGCTTCACGAAAAGCTGTTCGAGATAAGGCAGCGAGATGTCCTGACGCTTCGAGATTTCCGCCAACGAGGTCAGACCCTCAGACCCCTGAAGGGCCAGATCGGCCAGCGCAACCATCGCATAGCGGCCCTTGGTGCTCAGTTTCATTGGTTTTTTCCCTTCTCGCCATGCGTTCAGAGGCCTATGAACATTGACCTTTCCCGCAAGGAGGCTTAACTGCGATCCACCCCCCTGTTCAAGCCGGACGGGGTCGATCAGACATTCTAGGTAGCGTCGCGCAGGGGCGTCAATGACAACCCCGCCGCGCCAGATGCGCCAGCAAGAGCAAAAAGTTGAAGGAGCCGCGATGCCCGAGGTGATTTTCCCTGGACCGGAGGGCCGACTGGAAGGCCGTTACCACCCCCAGAAAGCCAAGGACGCCCCAATCGCGATCATCCTGCACCCGCATCCGCAGTTCGGCGGCACGATGAACAATCGCGTGGTTTACAACCTGCACTATGCGTTCCACAAAATCGGTTTCACCGTTCTGCGTTTCAACTTTCGCGGCGTCGGTCGCAGCCAGGGCGAATATGACCAGGGCATTGGTGAGCTGAGCGATGCCGCCTCGGCGCTCGACTATCTTCAGTCGATGAACCAGAATTCCAAGCATTGCTGGGTCGCTGGCTTCAGCTTTGGCGCATGGATCGGTATGCAGCTGCTGATGCGCCGCCCGGAGATCACCGGGTTCATCTCGGTTTCACCGCCTGCGAACATGTATGATTTCAGCTTCCTAGCGCCCTGCCCCTCCTCGGGTCTGATCATCAACGGATCGTCCGACCGGGTGGCCAAACCGCAGGACACGCGCATTCTGGTCGACAAGTTGCATGAGCAAAAAGGCATCACCATCACCCATCAGGAGATGGAAGGTGCGGGACACTTCTTTGAAGACCCTTACATGGATCCGATGATCGAGTCGGTGCAATCCTATGTGAGACGCCGCCTGACAGAGACCACGCGCTAATGGCAAACGGTGGCGACTTCATCACGGATCTGGCCGACCGGCTGGCGGTGGATGCGCTGAAAGCCGAAGAAGACCTGGATGACGACCGGCTGATCGAACAGCTCTCGACCACAATTGGCGCGGCCTCGCAAACATTGCAGGAGGCCTTCATGACCTCGGTCCGCATCCGCCGCGCTGAGAAGCGCGGACGTATCTGGCTGGACCAGAGGATAGCCAAGGCCAAAGCGGCCAAGGCGGCGGAGTGACTGACCGGCTCGACCGTCAGCTTGCGTTTCTCATTGAGTCTGACAGGCTGAAACGGATCGAGCGGGCCAGCTGGATCACCGGGCGTATCCGTCGTGAAAACAGTGCCGAGCATAGCTGGCACCTGACGCTCTTTGCGCTCACACTGGCCGACCACGCGCCCGAGGGCGTGCAGATCGACCGGGTGATCCGAATGCTCATTCTGCATGACCTGGTCGAAATCGATGCAGGCGACGCCCCGATTCACGGAAGTCACAATGCCGAAGAACTGGCCGCGCAGGAACAGGCTGCGGCCGATCGGATCTTTGGCCTTCTGCCCCGGGATCTAGGGGAGGAATTCCGCAGCCTTTGGGATGAGTTCGAAGCGGCAGAAAGTCCCGATGCCATCTTTGCCAAATCGCTCGACCGGTTTCAGCCTCCGGTGCTGAACCTTCATGCCGACGGCGGCAGCTGGCCAGAATATAATGTGACTGAAGATCAGATCCGCACCCGAGTGGGTCATAAGGTGTCAAAAGGGGCGCCGGGCCTTTGGGATTGGCTGAGCCCGCGACTGTCCGAGTGGTTCCGCGGCCGGTGACACCGCGAAACCCGCCGTGGTCCATCGCTGCATTTGGTATACATTTGCATACAATGCTTCCCTTTTCACCCGTTCTCAGCTAAAAAGACAGCAATACGATTCCCCCTTCCCCGAGGATTCCGATGACCAAGATCAAGGTAGACAATCCCATCGTTGAGATGGATGGCGATGAAATGACCCGCATCATGTGGGCGTTCATCAAGGACAAGCTGATCCTGCCCTATCTGGATATTGACCTGCTCTATTATGATCTGGGCATAGAGGAGCGTGACCGCACCGACGACCAGATCACCGTAGATGCCGCCGAAAAGACCAAGGAAGTGGGCGTCGCCGTCAAATGCGCCACGATCACCCCAGATGAACAGCGGGTGGAGGAGTTCGGCCTGAAGCGCATGTATCGCAGTCCCAATGGCACGATCCGCAACATCCTGGGCGGCGTCGTTTTTCGCAAGCCGATCATCTGCCGCAACGTGCCGCGCCTGGTGCCAGGCTGGACCCAGCCCATTGTGGTGGGTCGCCACGCCTTTGGCGACCAGTACCGCGCCACCGATTTCCGCTTCCCCGGGCCCGGCAAGATCACCATCAAGTTCGAGGGCGAGGATGGCGAAGTGATCGAACGAGAGGTGTTCGACGCCCCCTCAGCCGGTGTCACCATGGCGATGTACAACCTTGACGACTCGATCCGCGATTTCGCCCGCGCCTCGCTGAACTATGGTCTGAACCTTGGCTGGCCGGTCTATCTGTCCACCAAGAACACCATCCTCAAGGCCTATGACGGCCGTTTCAAGGACCTCTTTCAAGAGGTGTTCGAACAGGAGTTTGAAGACCAGTTTAAAGAGGCCGGGATCGAATACCAACACCGGCTGATCGACGACATGGTCGCCTGCGCGCTCAAATGGAACGGCGGCTTTGTCTGGGCCTGCAAGAACTACGATGGCGACGTGCAGTCCGACACGGTGGCGCAGGGCTTTGGCAGCCTCGGAATGATGAGCTCTCAGCTGCTGACGCCCGACGGCAAGATCATGGAGGCCGAGGCCGCGCACGGGACCGTCACTCGCCATTACCGCCAGCATCAGGCCGGGCAGCAGACCTCCACCAACTCTATCGCGTCCATTTTCGCCTGGACCGGGGCTCTGAAACACCGCGCCAAGCTCGACGACAATGCCGCGCTTAAACGTTTTGCCGAAACGCTGGAGAAGGTCATCATCGACACGGTGGAGGCGGGCCACATGACCAAGGATCTCGCCCTGCTGGTCGGCCCCGATCAGGGCTGGCACACGACGATGAGCTTCCTCGAAAAGATCGACGAGAACCTGAACAAGGCTCTGGCCGGGTAAGGGCACTTGTCCGGCGGCACTGGACAAGCGTCGCCGGGCTTGTCACCTCTAACCGATGTTCTGGCGCGCTGTTCTTCTGCTTGTCCTCGTTGTGGCCCTGTCGGCCCTACTGACCCTGTGGCTCGGCGACGAAGTGCTGATCGCGCTTGGCCTGATCCTTCTGCAACTCAAGGTCATCGGTCAGAAGATCGTCTCGATCGAGTTGCCTGCGGTTCTCGTCTGGCTGAAGACGCAGGCCGCGTTGTTCTTCCGTATCGAGCTGATCAAGAAATGGATCATGACCACGGTCGTGCCGATGCTCATGGGCTCGGCGTTGCGCAATCGGCTCGACGCCCTGTTCAAACGGTTCAAGGCCAGTACCACAGACCGTTACGCGCGCATGATGGACTGGTATCGTGGGTTGGAATGGTATGAACAGGTGGTCGCGGCGCTGATCGTCATCTTCGCGACACCGGCGCTCTCGGTCAGTTCTATCGGGCTGTGGGTGATCCTGTTCTCGGTCAAGCTGCCCTTCATGATCGCCGCAGGCGTCGGTGCGATTTGGCGCATGTTGTGGACGACGCTGGCCAAGTGGCTCTTCAAGCTCATCGCCTTCCTGCAACTGGGTTGGGCGTGGAAATGGGTCAGCCGCCGCCTGCCCGAAAGCTACCTGGAACAGAAGCGAAAGTGGGATTTCCGCGTCGCGCGCACCGTGGTACGTCGCCGACGGATGACCGTGCGACAGTTGCACGACCAGAAGGACAGCCTGTCCATGCGGCTTTCGCTGATCGCGGGGTATTTCAGGCAGGCAAGACCACAGATGCCCACGCCCGAAACCCCGGATGAAGATCACAGCGGCAGGTCATAAAGCGCCATCTGGTCGCCCTCGAACCGGGCGATCTTGCCCGGGGCCAGCGGCGTCCAGTCCGCCTCGCCCATTTCCAGCGGCTCCGAGACCACGGCCCACCCCATGCGCGTGTCCGACCATCGGTAATAGACCGTGGGCGAAATGCTGTCCCACGACCCGCGCGCCGCCCAAAGCGATGTGCCGTCACTGAACGCCGCCGACAGGCGTAGATGCGGCGCCGCGCCGTGGGTTCTGGACAGGCTAGCCATCTTGCAGGCCGCCCGGGCCAGGGCTCCCGCCGGGTCCTCTTCCAGCCCTTCCGCCAGCGCCAGCAGAAACAGAACCTCGCTATCCGTGGCTCCCTTCCGATAGGCGTATAGATCATCGGGCACCAGCATATCGGCATGTTTGCGGAACCCTTCGAAACCGCCCACCTGCCCGTTATGCATGAAGCTCCAGCGACCGACCACGAACGGGTGGCAGTTGTTGCGGCTGATGGCAGATCCGGTCGAGGCCCGCACATGGGCCAGGAACAGCCCGGATCGCACCTGCTCGGCCAGGCTCCGCAGGTTCGGATCCGACCAGGCCGGGTAGACATCGCGGTAAAGCCCCGGTTCCGGCCTGCGGTCATACCAGGCCAGGCCGAACCCGTCGCCATTGGTGACGGTCTTAGCCTCGGTGGCGTTCTGGCTTTGATGAATCAAGGAATGGCCGGGCCGGCTGACGACCTCGTCCAGAAAGATCGGTTCCCCGATATAGGCGGCCCAACGGCACATGCGGTTCTCTCCGGCAGATTTCTCTTCCTTGTGCGCCGATTCCCCGGCGCCGAGAAGCCCTTAGCTGCCGCGGTTATGAGTCCGCTCATAAAGCCGCGCAATGATCCGGCTGGCGGTTTTTTCAAACATGAAGGGCAGGATCGCATGTACCGCCGCCGCGAAGGCCGCAAGGAATAGCCAGCCCGAGAACCGTGCCGCGAAGGCGGCGTGTTCGACATAGGTTTCATCAACGCTTTGCGGATGATCGGTGAACAATCTGGCAATCATATCTGGCGCTCCCCTGTGGTCTCGTTCGCATGGAAATGTGGGGGCACTATGCCCAATGCCTGCGCAAAGCGGGTCCCAAATATTCATCCATACCTTGCATCTTTGTGGAATTTTTCCCAACATGATACACAATATGGAAAATCTGGACACACAAGACCGTAAAATCCTGAACGCTCTCCAGCGGGACGCCACCCTGTCGCTTGATGCGCTGGCCGATCTTGCCGCGCTTTCACGCAATGCGGTCTGGCGCCGCGTAAAGGCGTTGGAGGATCGCGGGCTTATCCGCGCCCGCGTCGCCCTGCTTGATCCCGCAGCGCTTGGTCTGGGCCTCTCGGTCTTCATGCTGATCCGCGCCGGTGCCCACAGCCCCGACTGGTCGGCGCGTTTTGCGCGCGCCACCCGGGAAATGCCCGAAATCCTTGCCGCCTATCGCATGACCGGTGATCTGGACTACCTGCTTCATGCCCGCGTGGCTGATATGGCCGATTACGACCGGCTCTATCAACGCCTGACCGCCAAGGTCGAGATCGCCGATGTCTCTGCCAGTTTCGTGATGGAAGAAATCAAGGACACCACCGCGCTGCCGCTTTGACCCCCCGTTCGGATCTCGGGTCAAGGGGCGCGCAGGCGCCGGCCGCAAGGCCGCTTGCCCTTGACGCGAGAGCCGGACCGATACAATCGAAAAGGCCCTGAGGTGGGCAGATACCACCCTCAGGGCCTCTCAGCAGATGATCCAAACCCAATCACGGGGCACCGTCAGCAATGGTCCTGGCACAGCCCTCGCCACTCTTGCGTGGCAACGCGGGCCGACGACGGCCCCAAAGGGGCCCGAGAAGGCACGCCCCCGGGTCGATGCCGGCAGGCAGCGAAACCGCCCTATTCGTATTCCTCGACGATCACCAGATCGCGCTCCGAAGCCCCGCGCGCATGGCTCAGAGCCTCCTGATATCGTGGCGATTCATAGCAGGCGTTCGCCGCGTCCACCGATGGAAACCGCGCCACCACGTTGCGGGGGTGATCGCGGCCTTCCTTCTGGATGTAGCGCCCACCACGCGCCAGAAAGACGCCGCCATGTTCGGCAATCGCTTCCGTCGCGATGGCTGCGTATTTCGAATAGGCCGCCTCATCGGTGACCGTCACATGCGCAATCCAGAGTGCAGATGGCATTGTTCAAACTCCCTTCAGCACGGTTTCTGCAGCGGCGATGGCCGCCTCGGCACCGCCGATATCCTTGCCGCCACCCTGCGCCATGTCAGGCCGGCCGCCGCCGCCCTTGCCGCCCAGTTCCACGACCGCAGTTTTCAACAGGTCGACCGCAGATACGCGGCTGGTCAGATCCTCGCTGACCCCCGCCGCAACGGCCACCTTGCCGCCCGCATCGGCCATCAGCAGAATGGCAGAGCCCTCGCCCATCCGCGCCTTGTGCTCGTCTATCAGGCCGGGCAAATCCTTGCCGGTCACCCCTTCCAGAACCTGCGCCAGGAAGGTGATGCCGTTCACCTCGCGATCCGCAGGGGCCGCGCCGCCGCCGCCACCGGCCATCGCCAATTGCTTGCGCAACTGCGCCACCTCGTTTTCCAGTGACCGGCGTTCGGCCATCAAGGCCTGCACCCGCTCTGCCACATCACCCGGCTGCGCCTTCAACAGGCCCGCGACCTCGGCAAGCCGGTGATCCTGAGCCGACAGGTAATCGAAGGCTGCCGCACCGGTCAGCGCCTCGATCCGGCGCACCCCGGCGCTTGAGGCGCTGTCGCCAAGCGCCACGAACACACCGATATCACCGGTCTGGCGCACATGGGTGCCACCGCAGAGTTCCAGCGAATAGGTCTCGCCATCCGAGCCCTTGCCGGACCCGGCCAGCTTGCCCATGGACACCACGCGCACCTCGTCGCCGTATTTTTCACCAAACAGCGCCTGCGCCCCAAGGCCGCGTGCATCGTCGGGGGTCATGATCCGGGTTTCGACGGTGGTATTCTGGCGAATGAAGGCGTTCACCTCCTCTTCGACCTGCTTCAGTTCCTCCAGCGTCAACCCCTTGGAATGGCTGAAATCAAAGCGCAACCGATCAGGCGCATTCAGCGATCCGCGCTGCGCCACGTGATCGCCAAGCGCCCGGCGCAGCGCCTCGTGCAGCAGGTGCGTGGCAGAGTGATTGGCCCGGATCGTGCTGCGGCGGCTGTGGTCCACCTCCAGCTCCACCGGATCGCCCATCTTCATCTCTCCGCGCTCCATCACGACCTTATGGGCCGTAATCTTGCCATCCGCGAATTTGCGGGTGTCCTCCACCAGCGCCACTTCGTCCCGGTCTTCCAGCCTGCGGATCACGCCGGTATCTCCGACCTGACCGCCGGATTCACCGTAGAACGGTGTCTGGTTCACTACGACCCAGCCTTCGCCGCCTTCCGCAATCGTTTCGGCACGTGCACCGTCGACGATCAGCGCGATCACCTGGCCTTCGGCTTTCTCGGTGTCATAGCCCAGGAAATCCGTCGCGCCCTTGCTGTCGGCGATATCGAACCAGACGGCGATGTCCGCCGCCTCGCCTGAACCCGACCAGGCGGCGCGGGCTTTGGCCTTCTGCTCTTCCATGGCCTCATCGAAGCCTGCCGTGTCCACCGCCCGGCCCTTCTCGCGCAGCGCATCCTGCGTCAGGTCAAGCGGGAACCCGTAAGTATCATAGAGCTTGAACGCTGTCCGGCCCGGCAGCTCTGCACCCTCGGGCAGATCCGTCAGTTCCTCATCGAGCAGCTTCAGGCCACGATCCAGCGTCTGGCGGAACCGGGTCTCCTCCAGCTTGAGCGTTTCTTCGATCATCGCCTGCGCGCGGGTCAGTTCCGGGTAATGCTGCCCCATCTGGCTGACAAGCGAGGGCACCAGCCGGTGCATCAGCGGATCTTGCGCACCCAGCAAATGTGCGTGCCGCATGGCCCGGCGCATGATCCGGCGCAGAACGTAGCCGCGCCCCTCGTTCGAGGGCATGACGCCATCGGCAATCAGGAAAGACGTGGACCGCAGGTGGTCCGCGATGACGCGGTGATGGACGTTCTTGTCGCCATATGGATCGACGCTGGTGGCATGGGCCGACGCCTCGATCAGCGCCTTGAAAAGATCCGTGTCATAGTTGTCATGGCTGCCCTGCAACAGCGCCCCGATCCGTTCCAGCCCCATGCCGGTATCGATCGACTGCATGTCGAGCGCACGCATCGAGCCGTCTTCGAACTGTTCGTTCTGCATGAACACGATGTTCCAGATCTCGATGAATCGGTCACCATCCTCTTCCGGGCTCCCCGGAGGACCGCCCCAGATATGGTCGCCGTGATCATAGAAAATCTCGGTGCAGGGACCGCAGGGGCCGGTCGGACCCATCTGCCAGAAATTGTCCGATGTCGCGATGCGGATGATCCGGTCTTCTGGAACGCCTACCTTTTTCCAGATCTCGAATGCTTCGTCATCCGTGTGATACACCGTGGTCAGCAGGCGGCTTTTGTCGATGCCGAAATCCTTGGTGATCAGTTCCCACGCAAATGGGATCGCTTCGGTCTTGAAGTAATCGCCAAAGCTGAAATTCCCCAGCATCTCGAAAAACGTGTGGTGACGCGCGGTATAGCCCACATTGTCGAGGTCATTATGCTTGCCGCCCGCCCGCACGCATTTCTGAGACGTCGTCGCGCGGTTGTAGTCGCGATGTTCAACCCCGGTGAAAAGGTTCTTGAACTGGACCATGCCCGAATTGGTGAACATGAGCGTCGGATCGTTGCGCGGCACCAGCGGTGAGCTTTCGACGATTTCATGACCGTTGCGGGCAAAGTAGTTAAGGAAGGTGGAGCGGATGTCGTTCAGGCTGGCCATCGTGGCAGGGCCCCTTCTCGGCAGGCGAATTAGCAGGTCTTACGGCATGTAAACCCCACCCGCGGCGCTGTCCACAGGGCAAAGCGGTCGCGGGCACCGCAGGCACATGAAAAAGGGCGGCACCAGACGGGCCGCCCCTGACATTCGCTATGTGGGGAGATCAATCCTCGACCATATCCTCATCGCCTTCGGCCATGTGGAAATCCAATCCATGAGCCGCGCGGATCTTGTCCTCGATGGACAGTGCGACCTGGGCATTTTCCTTTAGGAAGGTCTTGGCATTCTCACGCCCTTGCCCGATCCGCTCATCGCCGTAGGAATACCAACTGCCGGATTTCTCAACCACGCCGGCCTTGACACCCAGATCCAGCAATTCGCCAGTCTTGGAAATCCCTTCCCCGTACATGATGTCGAATTCGACCTGCTTGAAAGGCGGTGCGACCTTGTTCTTCACAACTTTGACTCGGGTGGCGTTACCCACCACCTCATCCCGGTCCTTAATGGACCCGATGCGGCGGATATCAAGGCGAACCGAGCTGTAGAATTTCAGCGCGTTGCCGCCCGTGGTGGTTTCAGGGCTGCCAAACATAACGCCGATCTTCATGCGAATCTGGTTGATGAAGACCACCGTGCATTTGGTGCGGCTGATCGAGCCGGTCAGCTTGCGCATTGCCTGGCTCATCAAACGGGCATGGACACCGACCGAGCTGTCGCCCATGTCGCCTTCCAGTTCCGATTTTGGGGTCAGGGCGGCCACCGAATCGACGACAACCATCGTCACAGCCCCGGATCGCACCAGCGTATCCACGATCTCAAGCGCCTGTTCGCCGGTGTCAGGCTGCGAAATCAGGAGTTCGTCCAGATCAACACCCAGCTTTTTCGCGTACATCGGATCAAGCGCATGTTCTGCGTCAACGAACGCGCAAACTCCGCCTTTCTTCTGTTCTTCCGCGATGCAATGCAGTGTCAGTGTGGTCTTGCCAGAGCTTTCGGGCCCGTAGATTTCCACGATCCGCCCCTTGGGCAGACCGCCAATGCCAAGCGCGATGTCGAGCCCAAGCGACCCGGTCGAGGTGGCCTCGATCTCGGCCACCGGATTGTCGGCGCCAAGTTTCATGATGGAGCCTTTACCGAACTGACGTTCGATCTGGGCCAGCGCGCTGTCGAGCGCCTTCTGCTTGTCTGCGGATTTACGATCGGTCATGTCGAGAAGGTTTGCCATTGCCATGTTGTTCGGCTCCTTATTTCATACCGCATGATCCGCGGCAATGATGCTCATGTTCGCCTCTTGTTCTCAACCTGTTCTGAGATCAAAACGCGAACATTTCAAGTAAAAACTTGTCGTACCCATCTTTTTACGGGAAGGGTTAAGAAAGCGTTGAAAGCGGTGAAGTGAGTGAGGTTTCAAACGTATGTTGGTGTTCTGGAAGCAAAAAATCGTTCTTTTGGCCGTTCCCAAGACCGGCACAACAGCGTTGGAGCAGGCCCTTCTTCCCCATGCCAGCGCTGCGATTCTCGACCCGCCGGGGCAAAAACATGTTCCCGCACAGCAATACAGAAACCGCCTTGCGAACTTTTTTGAACAGCGCGGCAAGCGGCGGATGGAGCTGGTTGCAGTGATGCGCGAACCGATTGATTGGTTGGGCAGTTGGTACAGGTATCGGTCGCGCCCCCAGCTTGATGGCAAGCCGAACTCCACAGCCGGGCTCAGCTTTGATGATTTCGTCGATGCCTGGCTTGAACCGACCCGGCCCCCATTTGCTGAGGTCGGATCGCAAGCAAAATTCCTCAGCGATGATCAGGGCGCTTTGGCGGTCGATCGGCTGTTTCGCTACGACCAGATAGAGGGGCTTGTCAGCTTCATGGAAGAACGGTTGGGCACATCGCTTGAGGTCCCAAGGGCCAATGTTTCGCCCAAGCGAACGCTTGCCCTGTCGCCGGATATGCACGCCCGTCTTATCCGCGAAGCACCAGAGGAGTTCACCCTATGGAACGCCTTGTCCCGCCAAGCCTAATGCAGCTGTCGCTGAACGGTTGAGGTAAGATCTGACAAGGTAAATGGCTTTGCCAGAAAGACCGAGTTCGGCACCTTGGCCTCGGTCTGCTCAACCGCATCCTCGGCATAGCCCGACACGAAAACGACCTTCACATCGGGGCGATCCTTCAACGCCTCGCGCACCCATGTCGGGCCGTCCATGCCCGGCATGATCACATCCGTAACGAACACGTCCACATTCAGGCTGCTATCTGCCAGCTTCTCCAGGGCTTCTTCGGCATTCTCAGCCTCGATCACCGTGAATCCCCGCATCTGAAGCGCCCGTGACGCAAAGGCCCGGACCAAGGCCTCATCCTCTACCAGCAACACGACCGCATCCCGCGGCAGATCCGCAAGCCGTGTGGGCGCCTCCCGGATATCTTCCGCGCTTGACTTGACCGGATCGGTTTTGGCGTGGACGGGGAAATACAGAATGAAATCAGTCCCTTCACCTGGCGTGCTGTCAACAAAAACGAACCCGCCCGATTGTTTGACGATCCCGTATACCATCGACAGGCCAAGCCCCGTCCCCTCGCCCGTGCGCTTGGTGGTAAAGAACGGCTCAAAGATCCGGCTGATCTGATCGGCGGGGATACCGCTGCCCTCGTCCGTCACATGAATCGTCACATATTGGCCAGCCGCCACCTCCGCCTGATCGCGATGCAGGGGCTCTTTCAGGGTCGTCACGCGGGCCTCCACCTTGATGGTTCCCCCTTCCGGCATGGCATCGCGGGCATTGACGACGAGGTTCATGATCACCTGTTCAAGCTGCCGGCGATCGGCCCGGATCGGCAACAGATGCGGATCATGCGTGAGGTCCAGCCTGATCTTCTCCCCGACCAGTCGATTCAAAAGATGGGTTAGATCCGGAATCGTCTGTCGCAGATCCAGAACCTCTGGCCGCATTGTCTGCTTGCGGGAAAAGGCCAGGAGCTGACCGACCAGACTGGCAGCACGGTTGGCATTCTGGTTGATCTGTTCAAGATCCGCGTAGTCGGGATCGCCCTGATCGTGACGCAGCAGCAGCAGATCGCAATGGCCGGAGATAGCGGTCAGCAAGTTGTTGAAGTCATGCGCAACCCCGCCGGCAAGTTCGCCAATCGCCTGCATTTTCTGGCTTTGCACGAACTGCTGTTCCATGGATTTGAGAGCCGTTGCATCATGCAAGACGCCAAGGAGCGTCGCTTCCCCCTCGCCCGCGATCCGGCCAAGGGTGATCTGAACGAAACACTCGTCCTCTCGCATCCGGGCGCGCACCATCTCAGGGCGTGACGGAATGCGTTCCTCCAGCATATCCGTCAGCCAATCGTTGATCGGCCGCCCGAGCCCTTCGACCACATCGGACAGGTTGGTCGTCCCGTCGGGACGGAATGCCAGAAGCGATTGAGCGCGCGGGTTTGCCGCCAGGATGCGGCCGTCACCTGCGATATGGACAAGCGCCACAGGCAGCGCCCCGAAGGCCCGCGCCGCAACACTATCTTCAAGCGGAAGCAGATCCACCGGCAGCACATAGATTTCCCGGCGCCCGTCCCCGGCCTGAAGCTCTATCACCAGAACCTCGATCCAGTCCTCTGCCCCGCGCAGACGGATACGCTGACCTGTCTTGACTGGCAGGGTTTCGAACACATCGGACAGCGCCTTTTTGCGATCCCCGAGCGTGTCGCGCATCGCCTCGTTCATGGTCAGGATCGTATCGCTGCGGCTGACAACCATCATCGGCAGGCTGGTGCCGCCGGGGTGGCGATGTGCCTGCTCAACCACCTCTTCCAGCCGCCAGAGCGTGCCAGAGCCCGCCCGAAATGCCGTTACTTGCACCGTGCCACGGCGGGTGACGACGGTTTCACGCGACGCCCGGTCGCGCATCAATGCGGTTTCCTGACGGAATGCCACCGCCGAGGCATTGGGCACAAGCCCGGCCAAGGCCCGCGACATGGGTTGACCATCGCGGGGACCAAACCGGTCCGTGGCGGCGGGGTTCTGGAACAGGATTGCCCCATGCGTATCTGTGCAAAAGACCGGCACCGGGTCTTCTGCTGCTACCGAAATGGCATTGCGAATGGCCGTTTCATCCGCGCGCGACCGACGAAACTGCCCAAGCGACATCAATAGGGCCGTCGCGGTAATTGATGCGGCCGCGGCCAAGCCGGCAACTCGCCACAACAGGCTATCCGCCAGATAGGCGACCGGCAAACAGGCCAGGGCCACCAAAATCAACACCCAGGATGCACCGCCACCGTGCAGCAGATTTCGCCTGCGCGACACAACCGATTGCTCTGCCACCCTGATCCTCCAGCTTTGTTTGCAAAACCATCAGGACAGAGATTTGTTAATTTCGGATTAAAATTAGCCCGGTTTCAGCCGACGCCGTCGCGCTGAAGTTCCGCCAGGAAAAACCCGTCCGAGGCCGCAGGCGGCTGGAAACGGTGGGACTGAAGCACAGCCCATCCGGGCGCTGACTGAGCTGCCTCGACCACGGCTTCATTCTCCGATCGCAACAAGGAACAGGTCATGTAAACAAGGCGTCCGCCGGGCCTGACAAGCCTTTGTGCTTGCTCAACAATCTGGCGTTGGATTCGCCCCAGTTCCGCCAGCCTATCCGGGGTGAGCCGCCATTTCGCCTCTGGGTCGCGCCGCCATGTGCCCGACCCGGAACACGGCACATCGCACAGGACCAGATCATAGGGCGCGTGATCGTCGGCGCGCGTGGCGGTTGTCAGGACGACGCCCGCACGGTCTGCGCGCGCAGGGATATCGGACATTCGCGCCGGAACCGCGTCATGCACATAGATCTGCGCATCGGACACAGCGGCAATCGCCAGCGCTTTGCCGCCACCTCCGGCGCAGAAATCCAGCACCCGACCGGATTGCGGCCATACCACCGCTGCGCACGCCATCTGCACCGAAAGATCCTGAATCTCTACCAATCCCCCAAGATAGGTCGCGGACAGCCGCAGGCGCCGGTCACCTTCCACAACCATCAGCGCCCCGGAAAGCCCGCAGGTTTCCGTTATAATTCCGTCGCTTGCCAGATGATCTTGAACTTCACCAACCGCTGCCTTGCGCAGATTGACCCGCAGATAGAGCGGGGCGCGGCCTTGCAGGGACGCAACCACATCATCGGCCGCGTCGCCCAGACTTTCCCGCAGCGGATCATGCAGCCAGTCCGGCACATCCAGCCACGGATCAGAGGCGACAGCCGCAGGAGGCACCTGCTCATCCGGGCTTAACGGCGATGGCGCATGACCCTCGCCCGAAAAGACCGCCTCCGGATTTTGCCCCTGGACCCGCATCAGCCCCAGCATCAGGCCACGACCGTCTGTGCTGCCATTAGCCTCGCACGCGCCCAACCGGCGCAGCACGTCATAGACATGGTCGCGAATGGCGGCCCGGTCCTTGGACCCGGCATAGCGTGCGCCGCGAGCCCAGGTGGTCAGAGCCTTTTCCGCCGGGGTGCCAGCACGCCACCGATCCAGCACCTCAATCGCTGCGGCAACACGCGCAGCCGGGGTCATGACTTCACCTTAAGTTCAGCGCACAATATGCTCATCCGAAACGATAATTCGGGCTTTCGCGCGTGATCTGCACGTCATGCACATGGCTTTCCTTCAGCCCGGCCCCCGTGATCCGCACGAACTGACATCCACCGCGCATTTCTTCCACGGTGGCAGAGCCGGTATAGCCCATAGCGGCCCGCAGACCGCCGACCAGCTGGTGCACAACTGCGCTGGCCGATCCCTTGTAAGGCACCTGCCCCTCGATCCCCTCGGGCACCAGCTTGTCACTGGCCGCATCCTTCTGGAAATACCGGTCGGCAGAACCGCGCGCCATGGCGCCAAGCGACCCCATCCCACGATAGGATTTGAACGAACGGCCCTGATAGAGAATGACCTCGCCGGGGCTTTCATCGGTGCCCGCGATCATGCTGCCCACCATGGCACAGCTTGCGCCCGCCGCGATGGCCTTGGCAAAATCGCCGGAATACTTGATGCCGCCATCTGCAATCACGGGCGTCCCGGTCTCTGCGGCGGCCTTTGCGCAATCCATGATCGCGGTCAGCTGTGGTACGCCCACACCTGCCACGATCCGCGTCGTGCAGATAGAGCCCGGCCCGATCCCCACCTTGACCGCGTCCGCACCAGCGTCGATCAGGGCGCGAGTGGCCTCACCCGTGGCGACATTGCCGGCAATGACCTGCACCTTGTTGGACAGACGCTTGGCCCGCTTGACTGCGTCGATGACGCCCGCGGAATGGCCATGTGCCGTGTCCACAACGACGATATCCACGCCGGACTCGATCAGCGCCTCGGTCCGTTCAAACCCGGAATCACCAACTGACGTCGCGGCGGCCACGCGCAGGCGGCCAAGCTCGTCCTTGCAGGCCGTCGGGTTCAGCACCGCCTGTTCCGTGTCCTTCAGCGTCAGCAGCCCGGTCAGCTTGCCATTCCCGTCATGCACCAGCAGCTTTTCGATCCGCCGCGCCCGCATCAACGATTTGGCTTCCTCCAGATCGGCCGGTTCCGCCAACATGGCAAGGTTGTTCGAGGTCATCATGACATGCACCGGCGTGTCATCGGACGACGCAAAGCGCATATCCCGATTGGTCAGGATCCCCACAACGCGGCCTTCGGCATCGACAACCGGGAAGCCGGTGAAATTGTACCTTTCCACCAAGGCTTTGGCGTCCGCCAGCGTCTGGTCGACCCGCAGCGTCACGGGGTTATAGACAATCCCGCTTTCAAACCGCTTCACCCGCCGCACCTCGCGAGACTGCTCCTCAACGCCCAGGTTCTTGTGAAGCACCCCCATGCCACCGGCCTGCGCCATGGCAATCGCCATGCGGGCTTCGGTCACCGTGTCCATTGCAGAGGACAGCAACGGGATATTCATCTTGATGGATTTGGTGACAAATGTGCGGGTGTCGGCTGCGCTCGGCAGAACCGAGGATGCACCGGGAACAAGCAGGACGTCGTCGAAGGTAAGTGCCTCGCGAATCTCCATAAGGGCCTCCAAGGCTGGGAGTTTCAGTTGGCACGTCCCTATCTCATGGGTTTGGACGAAGGGAAAGCCCTAAATCCGGCGTCTGGGACGGATTGGCGCGGGGTTCAGCCGCGAAAGCCGGTCGCCACGACGAATTTTTCCGAGGAATCGGAGCGGCTGGCACCGGGCTTCACATTGACGACCTTCTTGAACTTCTGCTTCAGCATCTGCTGCAGATCACCTTCGGCGCCGCCAGCAAGAACCTTGGCCACAAAGGTGCCGCCCTCCTCCAGCACATCGAAGGCGAAATAGGCAGCGGCCTCACACAATGCGATGATCCGCAAATGGTCGGTCTGCTTGTGCCCGGAGGCTGACGCCGCCATGTCGCTCATCACAACATCTGCCTTGCCGCCAAGCCAAGCCTTCACCTTCTCATCGGCATCGTCTTCCATGAAATCGAGCTGGTGGATCTCGCAGCCTGCGATCGGCTCCACCTCTTGCAGATCAACACCCATAATGGTGCCCACCCGCTTGCCCTGCTTCTCGCCAAGTGCATTCACGCGCTGAACCGCCACCTGGCACCAGCCGCCGGGGGCACAGCCAAGGTCCACAACCCGCGCGCCGGGTACCAGAAAGCGAAACTTGTCATCCAGCTCAAGGATCTTGAAGGCCGCCCGCCCGCGATATCCCTCGCGCTTGGCGCGCTGGACATACGGGTCGTTCAGCTGACGCTCCAGCCACAGCGTCGAGGACAGTTTCCGCCCCCGCGCCGTCTTGACCTTGACCCGCAAATCGCGCTGCCCGCGCCCGCTTGTGTTCTTTGCCATTGCCGTCGCCTTTCCAACGCCTCCCCATATAAGGCTGCTTCCGTCAAAGAAAGCCCCTGCCCCTTCTTCTTGGCGAAAATACTCCCGGGGTCTGGGGTGGAACCCGAAGCGGGCCGACGATCCCTACCGCCAGGGAGGGTGAGGAGGTACGCCCCCGGGTCGACGCCGTCAGGCGGCGAAACCGCCCTAAACTCAGAACGGCCCGTCCTCCAGAACCCCGTCCGAGGACATCTGCGCATACAGCAACCCCTCGCGCAGCCCCCGGTCTGCAACACTCAGCCGGTCCGTGGGCCAGGCGCGCAGCAGCGCCTGCAAAATGGCCGATCCCGACATGATCAGCGAATGCCGGTCGCGCCCGATCCGCGGATCACGGCGGCGGCCGGTTGGGCCAAGCGACAGGTAATCCTGAATCACAGAATCGATCTGGTCCGAGGTCATCCTGAGCCCGTCCACCTTGTTTCGGTCATAGCGTTTGAGCCCAAGGTGAGAGGCCGCGACCGTCGTTACGGTGCCGCTTGTGCCTATGATCTGAAACCCTTCGCGCGCCTGTTCGGCAGCATCCACATAGGGGGAAAACTCGGCCAGTTGCTCCTCGAAATACCAGCTCATCAATGCGAACCGTGCTCCGTCATCGGTCACATCGCGATAGAGATCTTTTAGCGTCGCCACCCCAAGCGGGATCGAGATCCAATCAACCACCTTGGCTTTGGGAAAGATCGTCTCGGTGTGATCGAATCCCTGATGCAACCGCATGATCGCGCGCGGGCGTTCGACGCGCGGCACACGGCTCAGGTCGATCCAGACCAGCTCGGTCGAGCCACCACCGATATCAACGACCAACAGTTGCTCCGTTCTGGTCGAAACAAGCGGCGCGCAGGCCACCACCGCAAGCCGCGCCTCTTCCTCGGGCTGGATGATCTCCAGGTTCAGTCCGGTATCCCGCTGCACGACGGAAATGAACTCGGCGGCATTCGTGGCGCGCCGACAGGCTTCCGTTGCAACCAGACGCATCCGTTTGACATCGTGGCGTTGCAGTTTGCTTTTACAGATCTTCAGCGCCGCCACCGTGCGGGCCATGGATTGGCGTGAGAGACGGCCCGACGCTTCCAGCCCCAAACCCAGTTGTACGGATTTGGAAAAACTATCGACCACATGCAGCTGATTGCCCTTTGGCTGCGCGATCAGCATCCGGCAGGAATTGGTGCCAAGATCCAGGGCCGCATAAAGATCGGCGGGATCAGGCTTTTGCGGTTGTGGCGGGGCGACGGGGGGCGCGGGAACCGCTGCAATACGCGCTGGAACGGGCGGTTGCCCTATCTCTGCGTTTTGCTGTTTCGGCTTGCCCCTGCGGGGGCGGCGACGGCCCATGGCCCCTCTCCTTCGTATCTCTCCTCCTCACGCTAACGCGTCGGCGGGATACGCACAATGGGTCAGCACCGGATCCGCACGGGCTCATCATCATCATGAGAATTTTGGGCCCGCCGCGCTCTGGCCGTCCGCGGCAACGCCGCCTATTGATTTGACAGCGCGTCGCAGGGGCGCGTTACGAGGTCGAAAACGAGACGGGCGCAAGCCCGGCCCGCGCATAGAGTGTGCCAGACAAATGCATTGCTCTGACAAGAAGGAAGCCAGCCACATGCCAGCCGTCACCATCGTTTACTGGCGCGACATACCTGCCCAGGTCATCGTCGGCAAAGGGCGCAAAGGGGCGAAAGCGCCTCTGCCCGAACGCTTCGAGCAAGCCATCGACCGGGCAGCTATGAAGGTTGGGGCGAAGGATGACGACGCATATATGTCCGGCTTTCGCAAAGCAGAGCCCTTCGAGGTCGAAGGAGACCCGCAGGAGGTCGCAAATGCTCAAGCTGCCGCCATCGATGCCGAATACGACGCGGACAGGTTGAAGCGGCTGATTGCAAATGACGGCAACGCCGAAGCGCCCGCCGAATGACCACCGCCCCGCCACCCTCGTTTTGGGAGAAACTGATGGCCCTGCTCAAATTCCGCTCTTCCGCCGCCCCGGCGGCCCCCGCCGGCAACCCGGCCGCGCTTGAGGCCTTTCTTCAGGGCTATTCCATCGAGGTGATGCCGCGCACCGCCGAAAAGGTGGAAAACTTCCGCGACCTGCTGCCCGAAGGCACCCGCGTCTATATCGCCCATATCGAAGGCACGCCGATTGCCGACATGGTCGCCACCGCCAAGCGGATCAAGGGCGAAGGCTTCGACGTCATGCCGCATTTCCCGGCCCGTATCATCAAGGATGCAGCGACCCTGGAAAACTGGATCGCCATGTACCAGGGCGAGGCGGATGTGAAGCAGGCGCTGTTGCTGGCCGGTGGCGTGGAAAAGCCCCACGGCGATTTCCACAGCTCCATGCAGCTGATGGAAACCGGCCTCTTTGACAAGGCGGGTTTCAAGCGCCTGCACGTGGCAGGCCACCCCGAGGGCAACCGCGACATTGACCCCAAGGGCGGCGACGCGGTGGTGATGGAGGCGCTGCGCTGGAAACAGGCGTTTTCCGAGCGCACCGATGCCGACATGGCCCTGGCCACACAATTCGCGTTCGAAGCAGGCCCGGTCATCGAATGGGCCAACCGCCTGTCTGCCGAGGGTATCAAGCTGCCGATTCATATCGGCATCGCCGGCCCCGCCAAGCTGCAAACCCTGATCAAGTTCGCCATCGCCTGCGGTGTCGGCCCGTCGCTGAAAGTGCTGCAAAAGCGCGCCAAGGACGTGACTAAGCTGCTGTTGCCGTTTGAACCGCACGAGATCCTCAACGAACTGGCCGCCCACAAGGCCGCCAATCCCGATTTCAACATCGAGAAGGTCCACTTCTTCCCGCTCGGTGGCATCAAAACCAATGCCCAGTGGGCCATCGACAATGGCGGTGCTTCCGGCACCCCCGCCAACCAGAACTGAGAAAGAGCCAATGACCCGTACCGTCCTCGAATCCAAATCCAAGACCGTCGTCATCGGCTTTGACGAGCCCTTCTGCGTCATCGGCGAACGCATCAACCCCACGGGCCGCAAAAAGCTGGCTGCCGAACTGGAAGCGGGCGATTTCTCGACCGTCGAAAAGGACGCGCTGGAACAGGTGGCCTGCGGGGCCATGGTGCTCGATGTGAACGCGGGCGTGGTCTACAACTCCAATCCGAACCCCAACGAAACCGAGCCGCCGCTGATGCGCCGGATGATCGAGCTGGTGCAAGGGTTGGTCGATGTGCCGCTCTGCATCGACAGCTCGGTTCCCGGCGCTTTGGAGGCGGGCCTTGCCGCAGCAGAGGGCCGTCCGCTGCTGAACTCCGTCACCGGCGAGGAAGACCGGCTGGAACTGGTTCTGCCGCTGGTCAAGAAATACAACGTGCCGGTGGTGGCAATCTCGAACGACGACACCGGTATTTCCGAAGATCCGGATGTGCGCTTCGAGGTGGCAAAGAAGATCGTCCAGCGCGCAGCTGATTTCGGCATTCCAGCCCATGACATCGTGGTCGACCCGCTGGTGATGCCCGTGGGCGCCATGGCAACGGCCGGTCAGCAGGTCTTTGCCCTTGTCCGTCGTCTGCGCGAGGAACTGGGTGTGAACACCACCTGTGGCGCGTCCAACATCAGCTTCGGCCTGCCCAACCGCCACGGCATCAACGCGGCCTTCCTGCCGATGGCCATCGGCGCAGGCATGACCAGCGCCATCATGAACCCGGTGCGCCCGGTAGAGATGGAGGCGATCAACGCCGCCAACTTCCTGATGAACCACGATCCCAATGGCGGTAAGTGGATCAACTTTGCCAAAGTGCTGGACGCGACCAAAGAAGGCACGCCGTTCCCCGAGGCCGCAGCAGCAGCCATGGCCGCAGGCGGCGGCCGGGGTGGGCGCCGCGGTGGACGTCGCCGCGCTTAATCCGTCGTTGACCTGACATGGGCGAAGGTGGCTGCATGAGCTATCTTCGCCCGATTCACCGTAATGACATATGGTTAGACCAAATCTTCTCCGCAAAAGCTGCGATGAGAGGTGGTGTCATTCGTCGAAGCAAAGGCGATGTCGAACGCAAGATCGGCCGCTCCCGCCTTGAGCTGGAAGTTCGAAAGCGTGGATTTCATTTGGTCGAAGCCGGCGATCAATTCATCATTATCTGTGACCGAGGTGAGATCCGGATTGTTTGCTGAGAAAAATCTTCGAGAAGATTTTTCTGGGATGGTTGAAGAATTTTCCAGAAAAATCTTCTTTCCCCGCTCGAAACACCATACCTACGGGGCTCAACCTTCCTTCTCGGCGAACCAATGACAGAGAGCACGGAGATAGAAAGCGCCCCGCCGTCATGGCGCGAGTCCCTGCCCCGTCTGGCTGTGAAGCTGGTCGTGCTGGTCGCTATCGTGGTCCTGTCACATGTCATCATCGACTATTCGCTGACATGGGCAGAGAGCCTCCCCGCCCAAGCCGAGGCCCGGATGGAGCGGCTGATTCTCCTTGCCGTTTTCGTCACTTACGCTTTGCTCATCGCTCTGCCCTTTGTGCCAGGTATCGAGATCGCCATCGCGCTTCTGGTACTGCGCGGCCCGGAATTTGCCTTGCCTATCTATTTTGCGACCCTGGGGGGCCTGTCGCTCGCGTTTCTTGCAGGGCGCCTCGTTCCCATCCGATCTCTCAAACGGTTCTTTCTAGACCTGCATCTTGCGAAAGCCGCAGCCCTCGTCGATCGCCTTGGCCCCATGTCCCCCGCGCAACGGGTCCGAGAGCTGCAACGCTCACTCCCACGCAAACATGCGCGTTTCGCCCTGCGCTACCGCTATGTCGGACTGGCGCTGCTGATCAACTTGCCCGGCTCCGGCCTGATTGGAGGCGGCGGTGGCATCTGTCTGATGGCCGGGATGAGCGGTGTCTTCACCCCGCGCGTTACCCTACCCACCATTGCCATTGCCATCCTGCCCTTCCCACTATTCATGTGGTTTGCAGGCTCCAGCGGTCTTATGCCCTGGCTGCCAGCATAGCCCGTTTTTGTGCCCCATGCCGCAACCCGGCCGGAAATTGACGTTTCGCTCCTTTCGCTTACCCACCAACGCGTTAAAACCATCCGCAAAGGAAAGGCGAGCGCATGTCTGATACTCCTCTCGTGATCTTCACTCCCTCGGGCAAGCGGGGCCGATTCCCGGTTGGGACCCCAATCCTCACTGCCGCCCGCAAACTGGGCGTTGACCTTGATTCCGTCTGTGGCGGACGAGGGATTTGCTCCAAATGCCAGGTCTCACCCTCTTATGGTGACTTTCCCAAGCATGGGGTGACAGTCAGCGAAGGCGCCTTGTCGGACTGGAACGCAGTCGAGGCGCGCTATGATCGTGTTCGCGGCCTCAAGAAGGGCCGGCGCCTTGGCTGTCAGGCCACGGTGCAGGGCGATATCGTCATTGATGTGCCGGCCGAAAGCCAGGTTCACCGGCAGGTGGTGCGCAAAGCGGCCTCTGATCGGGCCATCGTCATGGATCCGGCGACGCGGCTGGTCTTTGTCGAGGTGGAAGAACCCGACATGCACGAACCCTCGGGCGATTTCGAACGGTTGCGCAACGCGCTGAAAGACCAGTGGCAGATTGAAAATGTCAGTGCGGGCCTGTCTCTTATGCGCAAACTGCAACCGGTTCTGCGCAAAGGCAAATGGCAGGTCACCGTTGCGCTGCATCAGGCGCAGGGCTCGACCGGATTCCGTATTCTCGACATCTGGCCCGGCCTGCACGAAGGCGGCATCTACGGCCTTGCCATCGACCTTGGGTCCACCACCATCGCGGCGCATCTGTGCGACCTGAGCGACGGGCGCGTTCTGGCCTCCTCCGGTCTGATGAACCCGCAGATCCGGTTTGGCGAAGACCTGATGAGCCGGGTGTCCTACGCGATGATGAACCCCGGCGGCGATATTGAGATGACCAATGCGGTGCGCGAAGCGATCAACACGCTGGCCGGTGAAATCGCGACAGAGGGCGGGATCGACCCGAGCCTGATCATGGAAACGGTCTTCGTCTGCAACCCGGTCATGCATCATCTTTTGCTTGGCATTGACCCGGTGGAACTGGGGCAAGCGCCCTTCGCTCTGGCCACCTCGTCATCCCTGTCCTTGCCGGCGAGTGAGCTTGACCTGACGGCGCTGAACACCGAAGCACAGGTTTACGTTCTGCCCTGCATCGCGGGACATGTGGGGGCCGATGCCGCCGCCGTGGCGTTGTCAGAGGAACCCAATAAGTCCGAAGATCTCGTTCTGGTGGTCGATGTGGGCACCAATGCCGAAATCCTGTTGGGCAACACGCAAAAGGTACTGGCCTGTTCCTCACCCACTGGCCCCGCCTTTGAGGGGGCACAGATCAGTTCCGGCCAGCGGGCCGCTCCTGGTGCGATCGAACGGCTGGAGATTGATCCAATCACCAAGGAACCGCGTTTCCGCATCATCGGGTGTGAGCTGTGGTCCGACGATCCCGGCTTTGCCGAGGCCAGCGCGGCAACCGGCGTGACCGGAATTTGTGGCTCCGGCATTATCGAGGCGGTGGCTGAAATGCGGCTTGCGGGAATTCTGGATGCCTCGGGCCTGATCGGCTCGGCAGATCAGGTGGGCACCCCCCGCTGCGAGGCCGAAGGGCGCACCCATGTCTACCTGATCCATGATGGCAGCGCCGATGGCGGGCCGCGGATTACCGTCACGCAGGGCGATATCCGCGCGATCCAGCTGGCAAAATCGGCGCTTTATGCTGGGGCCAAGCTCTTGATGGATGAAATGGGCGTCGAGACCGTCGACCGGGTCACTCTGGCGGGCGCGTTCGGGGCCCATATCAGCCCAAAACATGCGATGGTTCTTGGCATGATCCCCGATGCGCCGCTCGACAAGGTGACAAGCGCGGGCAACGCCGCCGGTCATGGCGCGCGGATCGCGCTTTGTTCACGAGAGGCGCGGGGGCGGATCGAAGGGGTCGTGCGCCAGATTCACAAGATCGAAACCGCGGTGGAACCCAAGTTTCAGGAGCATTTCGTGAACGCTTCTGCCATTCCGAATGCGGTGGAACCTTTCCCGATCCTGAACAGCGTTGTCACCTTGCCCCAGGTCCACTTTGGCGCGGCGGGCGGGGACGGGGCCGATGGTGGACGCCGCAGGCGACGTCGGGGCTGACAGCTGATAGCATGGGCGAACCCTGATAACCGGAGACCGCCCATGCCGCTTTTCCCCAGCCTTCCAAGCCCTGCCCGCCTGTCCGACCTGCTGTCACGCCACCCGGCCCATGCCGGACCGTTGCTGATGCATGTCGAGGGCGTGATGCACGCCGGCGCGCCGCTGACAGCTGCGGAATGCGAGCTGATCGCGGCTTATGTCTCGGGCCTCAATGCCTGCGCCTTCTGCCACGGCTCTCATCAGATCTATGCCGAGGCGTTAGGCATTGAACCGGGCCTCATCGACGCGCTGCTGGAAGACCCGGATACCGCCCCCATAGCCCCGAAGATGCGGCCCCTGCTGGCCTATGTGGCCAAACTGAACAACCTGCCAAGCCGCCTGACCCCGACGGACGTGGCGGCAGTGATGGACGCCGGCTGGTCGGAGGATGCACTTTACCACGCGGTGCAGGTCTGCGCGCTGTTCAACCTTTTTAACCGGCTGGTGGAAGGTGCCGGGGTCGATTTCACCTACGGATCGAACGCCAACCTGACCCCGGCAGATCGCAGCGCTGACTACAAGGGCTTTGCCAAACGGCTCGGGGTGCTGGGTTAGGGTTATCCAGACTTGCGTTACAATGCGGGTCCGTCACACTGACCGGATGTTCCAGTCACGAGGCGCCGCGTCATGAAAGCCCGAAAGATCGTTATCTGTTTTGACGGAACCGGCAATGAGGTCGGAGATTTTCAGACAAATATCATCAAACTTTACAACGCGTTGCGGGACGATGACGATCAGATCACCTACTACGTCCCAGGCGTAGGAACCTTTGACGAACCGCGTCTGTTCGACTGGAAATGGCGGCAAAAAGCGCGCTCGGTGGCCGGTCTGGCCTTTGGGCTCGGACTGGAGGATGACGTACTCGACGCCTATCGCTTCCTCTGCCGATCCTACAAGAGCACCGCGCAGAAGAACAAGGAATGGAGCTATGAGCAGGGCCTGAAACGGCAGCTTGGCGTTGCGGGAAAAGCCCAGAGGCCCGAGGCGCAGAAAGATCACATCTATATCTTCGGCTTTTCCCGCGGGGCCTATGCGGCGCGTATTCTGGCCGGGTTCATCCATAATTTCGGACTGATCGAACCGGACAAACTGCATCTCGTGACGGGCGCCTTCCGTGCCTATCGTGCCGTGACGGACCACGACCGCGACCAGCCCCATTCGGTCACGTTCCGCCAGTTGCGTCGCTACGAGGACACGCTGAAACCCGACCAGAGCGTGCCGATCCGCGCACTGTGCCTCTTCGATACGGTCAGCTCCATGGTCGGGTTCGAGCGCCCCATTCAGTCGCTGATGAAGAACTACAGCCCCATGGAACTCCGCGTCCATGCCGAGGTGCTGTCGAACCCCTCTGTAAGGATCGTGCTGCACGCGTTGGCACTCGACGAACGGCGCTCCATGTTCCGTCCGCTGCTGTGGGAGCAGACGGAGCCCTACTTCGGCAACCGCTTCCGCCATGAGAACCAGAGGCGGCAGCAATATGTACGCCAGCGGTGGTTTCCCGGCTATCACTCCGACATCGGTGGCAGCCCGAGAGAGAGGGAATCCGGCATCGGCAAGCTGACCCTTCTTTGGATGCTGGATGAACTTGAGCGGCAAGAGATCGCTGCAGACCGTGAAGACCGCGCCAAGTCACCCCCCGATCCAGCACGCAGCCTGCCCCTTCCACCGCCGGGCCTGAAGCTGAACCCCAAACGCCGCAAGGTCCATTTCGAAGGGGCGAACCGAAAGGCCACCGCCCTCGACGGCACCCCCTATGCCCGCCCCGATGCCATGGCCGAGATCCATGACAGCATGTCGATCTGGTGGTATCCGCTTGAAATCCTGCCCAAATCCATCAAACGCCGTCGCTGGCCGGGCCGCTTGCCGGTGCTGTGGAAATGGTACCTGCCGCTGGAAGAACCCCGCTTTGTCCCCGAGGATCACGAAATCGACGAAAGCGTCACTGACCGTATGGCGCGCTGGCCCTTTTACCGTCCGCAAAATCTGCGCGCCAATTGGCCCGACGGCACTTGACTGTCCCCGGGCCCCGGATTACCTCCGGCACCCAGAGCGCGGGTATGGTGAAATGGTATCATGCGAGCTTCCCAAGCTTAAGGTGCGGGTTCGATTCCCGCTACCCGCTCCAAAAAAAGCGCCCCACAGATGGGGCGCTTTCTTTTTGGGATCATCTCAGGCCGTTCGCCTTCGCATAGGCCACCAGCCCGAGCGTCGAGCCATCCTTGCCTGCCCCGTCGGACGCGCCCGTCAGCACCGGTTCCAGCGCCTTGGCGAGTTCCTTGCCCAGTTCCACGCCCCATTGGTCGTAGCTGTTGATGCCCAGGATCACGCCTTCGACAAAGACCCGGTGTTCATAGAGCGCAATGATCTGGCCCAGAACGAAGGGGGTGAGCTTGGGATAGATCAGCGTCGTGGAGGGGCGGTTTCCGGGGAAAACGCGGTGGCGCGCCTGGCGGTCCAGTTCGGCCCCCGTCAGCCCCTTGGCGGCCATGATCGCGGTCGCCTCTTCCAGCGAGCGGCCCCGCATCAGTGCCTCGGACTGAGCGAAACAATTGGCGACCAGCAGCCGGTGATGATGGGCCAGATCGGGCTCATGTCCTTCGGAAGCCACGATAAATTCGCACGGCACGACTCGGGTGCCTTGATGGATCAGCTGGTAAAACGCGTGCTGTCCGTTGGTGCCCGGTTCGCCCCAGACGATGGGGCCGGAGTCCCTCTCCAGATCCGCACCATCCATCGACACGCGCTTGCCGTTACTTTCCATCTCCAGCTGTTGCAGATAGGCGGGCAGCCGCAGCAGACGCTGGTCATAGGGCAGCACGGCGCGGGTGGCGTGGCCCTGCACCTGGTTGTGCCAGATGCCCACGAGGGCCAGCAGAACCGGTAGGTTATCAGCCAGATCCGCCTGCCGGAAGTGGGTGTCCATGGCGTGGCCACCCGCGAGGAAATCCCCGAACTCTTCAGGTCCAACGGCGAGCATCATGCCAAGCCCGATGGGCCCCCACATCGAATAGCGCCCGCCAACCCAATCCTCGAAGCCAAAGACCCGCTCGGGCGCGATGCCGAAATCCGCGGTCAGATCGGCGGCGGTGGACAGCGCCACGAACTGATCGGCCGGGGTGTCCACCAGACCCGCCATCCAGTTACGGGCGGTTTCCGCGTTGGTCATGGTCTCGATGGTGGTGAAGGTCTTGGACGCGACAATGACCAGCGTTCGCGTCGGGTCCAGCCCCTTGAGAGTGTCATGGATATGCGCACCATCGACGTTCGAGACGTAGTGCAGACGCGGCCCGTCATGATAGGGCGCCAGAGCCAGCGTGCCCATGACGGGGCCGAGGTCCGACCCGCCAATGCCGATATTGACAACATCGGTATAGGCCCCGCCCTGCCCGGCAATCTCGCCTGACCGTACGGCGCGGGCAAACGCCTCCATCCGGGCGCGGGTTTCCAGCACGCCGGGCATGACATTCTGTCCGTCCACATTGATGACGCCGCCGGGTGCGCGCAAGGCAGTGTGCAACACCGCGCGGCCTTCGGTTTCGTTGATCTTCTCGCCGGTGAACATCGCCTCGCGGCGATCTTCGACTTTTGCATTCCGGGCCAGTTCGATCAGTAGCGACAGCGCGCCCGCGTCGATGGTCGTCTTGGAGAAGTCAAAGAGCATACCATCAACCGTCCGGCTGTAGCTCTCAAACCGCTCAGGATTGGCTGAAAAGAGCTCTGCGATTGTCCGCCCTGACTTGGCTGCGTGATGTGCTTTCAGATCGTCCCAGATGGACATGGGCGATTTCCTTCCTGGCATTAAATCAATGAGTTACTAGGCGTTCTTAAGGTGCCCAATGTACGGTTGCACCATTCAGGACAGCCCGTACAGGCGCCTGGTCCACGGGTAGGGATTGCGCCCGTTCCAGTGCGGCGCGCTTTTCCTCGCCGGTGATCACAATATGGGTTGAAAGTGCCGCTGCCAGGACCCGTGCCGACAGTGTCACGCGCGGTTCCGGCGCGCCGCCGCCACGCATGGGCACCAGTACAGGTGCATGATCGTCCAGCGCATCGGCCAGCCGGTCCGCGCCCGGGAACAGCGACGCGGTATGCATATCCGCCCCCATTCCGAGCAGCAAAAGGGTGATCGGCAGATGAGGTTCCAACCCCCTGGCCAGATCATCCACGTAATCCTCGGGCGTATTCGCCGCTGCATAGAGCGGCACAAAATGCGCCCGCCGCGCCTTGGAGATCAGAAGCCGCTCCATGATCAGCTTGGTGTTGGAGCGCGGGTTATCCGCAGGCACCCAACGTTCATCCGACAAGAACACCGTCACCCTGTCCCAATCCAGCGCCTGTTCGCTCAGCACGTCAAAGACAGGCCCCGGCGTGCTGCCACCGGGTACGCAAAAGCTGACCGCATCGTCGCGGCGAAGGTGGTCTGCCAATTCGCTGGCAAGCGCATCGGCAAGGTCCAGCATCATCATGTCGCTGTCAGGGTATTCGACCAGGTTCATGCGGAAATCTCCCTCCATCGGCGGCCATCGCGGTAGAGCAGGATAAGCGCATCTTCCGGCCCTGCCGTCCCGGCGTCATAGGGCAAGGGTACATCTTCGCGGGCTGTCCATCCAGCGATGATCGGATCGGTCCAGGCCCATGCAGCCTCCACCTCGTCTCCGCGCATGAACAGCGTTTGATTGCCCCGGATCACATCCATAATCAGCCGCTCATAAGCGTCCGGCACATCGGCGGCTTCCGGCCCAAGCGCCTCGGCAAAGGTCATGTCCATGGGCACCTCGACCAGACGCATCCCGCCCGGCCCCGGTTCCTTGATGGTCATGCGCAGGTCGATGCCCTCATCTGGTTGCAGGCGGATCGTCAGGATGTTGCATCGCGGATCGGCAGCCTCGGTAAAGATGTTGTGGGGCGGTTCCTTGAAATGCACCACAATCTCGGACATGCGCGACGACATGCGCTTGCCGGTCCGCAGATAGAACGGCGTGCCGTTCCAGCGCCAGTTGGAGATATGGACCTTCATGGCGACAAAGCTTTCCGTCAGGCTGTCGCCGTTTTCCGCATCATCGCGGTAGCTGGCGCCGTCTTTGCCCGCCTTGTATTGGCCACGCACGATATCGGCCTGATCGACCGGATCGAGCGCCCGGATCACCTTGAGCTTCTCATCCCGCACCGCATTGGGTTCGAAATGGGCAGGCGGTTCCATCGCGGTCAGACACAGCAATTGCATCAGGTGGTTCTGCACCATGTCGCGCATCGCGCCCGATTTGTCATAGTAGGACCCGCGCCCGCCGACGCCCACGGTTTCGGCCACGGTGATCTGCACGTGATCGACATATTGGGCATTCCAAAGCGGCTCGAACAGCATATTGGCGAAGCGCACCGCCATCAGGTTCTGCACGGTTTCCTTGCCCAGATAATGGTCGATTCGGTAGATCTGTGCCTCGTCGAAATGGGCGGCGAGCGTGGCGTTCAGGGCCTTTGCTGTCGCGAGATCGCGGCCAAAGGGTTTTTCAACCACGATCCGCGCATCCTCGCGGGCGATGCCATTGTCTTTCAGACGCTCTGCGATGGATCCGAACAGGCTGGGGGCGACCGAGAAATAGAACGCCTGGACCACATCGGGGCGCATCTGCTTCCGCAACTCGGACCAGCCACCGGTGCCCATGGCGTCGATCGGTACGTAACTCAGACATTCAAGGAACGCGTCGATGGTCTCTGGCACGCGCTTGGCTTCGGACACGAACTCCTCAATCGCTTCGCGCACGAAGGCCCTCCAGGCGTCGCTGTCCTGATCTGTTCGGGCGGCGCCGATGATGCGGGCACCAGCCGGCATCTGTTCCGACCAGAAGCGCCGATAAAGCCCCGGCAGGATCTTTCGCCGGGCCAGATCGCCCGTGCCGCCGAAAATCACCAGATCAAATTCTTCCACCGGAATGACGCGCGCAACCATGGAAATTTCCTTCAGGCTAGGGGCGGCAACCGGACCACCCCAGGATATGTTAGCGCTATCAGGCGCTGTCGTGCAGGCTCTACACCGATAATTCTTTCACGTCCAGCCTTTCACGGAAAGATCACAATGGCGTTGACACGGCTAGAGGCTGTTTTCTTTTTTTGGCGAACGGCTTAGCCATTGGCGCAGAACAACGGCCCGGACTATGAAAGACACGCTCGACCCGCAGAAATTCCAGAACCCGACCGAAACCGCCAAGGGAGAGCCCCGCGCGACCGTAGCGCTCAGCAATCCGCAAACGCTGTGGTTCAATACCGGAACGCTGTGCAACATCGAATGCGCGAATTGCTACATCCTGTCGAGCCCCACCAATGACGCGCTTGTCTATCTAAGCCGGATCGAGGTGGAAGAGTATCTCGACCAGCTGGAAGCGCGCAATTGGGGCGTTCACGAGATCGGGTTTACCGGCGGAGAGCCGTTCATGAACCCCGAGATGATCGGCATGGCCGAAGCAGCTTTGGCGCGCGGGTACGAGGTTTTGATCCTGACCAATGCCATGCTGCCGATGATGCGCAGCCGGGTGCGCGAAGCACTTGCACAGCTGAACGCCACCTATCCCGGCAAGCTGACACTACGGGTGTCGCTCGACCATTGGTCGCGGGCGTTGCACGACACGGAACGGGGTACGGGCAGCTATGACAAGACGCTTCATGGAATGGATTGGCTGCGCGATCAGGGCATCGTCATGACGGTCGCGGCGCGCACCGTTTGGGGGGAAACCGAGGCGGAATGTCGTGCTCACTTTGCCGATTTGTTCCATAGGCGATCCTACCGGATCGACGCGACCGACCCTGCCGCGCTCGTGCTATTTCCCGAGATGGACGCTCAGGTCGATGTGCCCGAAATCACCACGGCCTGTTGGGGCATCCTCGGCAAATCGCCCGAAAGCGTCATGTGCGCGTCATCCCGCATGGTGGTTAAACGCAAGGGCGCGACGCGGCCGACGGTTCTGGCCTGCACGCTTCTGGCCTATGACGAGGGATTTGAGATGGGTGAGACGCTGGCAGAGGCCGAGCGTGAGGTGGCTCTGAACCACCCCCATTGCGCGAAGTTCTGTGTGCTTGGCGGGGCCAGTTGTTCCGCCTGAAGGGGTTCGCCGCCTTCGGCGTCGACCCGAGAGCGGCCCTCCTCAACCCCCGGCTTGCGCCGGAGGCCTCGAAGGGCCGCGTTGCCACGGAAGTGTGGTGAGGAGCGGCCTGCCGGAGCCAACACCAAAATATGTGGAAAGGTTGGACGCCTCCCGCGGGAGTATTTGGGCAGAGAAGAAGCAGGGACAGGGAAAACCCGGCCAGATTTCCGTCAGACCATCACACAGAGCAGCTCGAACATGATCGACGCGCCCAGATAGGCGGTGTTGCCGGCCTGATCGAAGGGCGGTGAAACCTCGACCAGATCGGCACCGACGATCTTGACGCCGGTCAGTTCCCGCACAACCTGCAACGCCTGGTAGCTGTTGGGGCCACCCACCTCGGGCGTGCCGGTGCCCGGCGCGAAGGCGGGGTCGACGAAATCGATGTCGTAGCTGACATAGGTGTCGCCCGTTCCTGCGATCTCGCGCGCCTCAGTCATCACGTCCTCAACCCCGCGGGCGTGAAACTCGCCGATCGGAATCACACGGATGCCGACGCTGTCGGCAAAATCGCGATCCTCGCTGTCATAGGCGGTGCCGCGAATGCCGATCTGCACAACGCGCTTGGGGTCCAGCAGCCCCTCCTCCACCGCGCGGCGGAACGGGGTGCCATGGGTGTACATGCGCCCGTCGAAATAGCTGTGGAAGAGGTCGGTGTGGCTGTCGAAATGGATCATGCCAAGGGGCGCGTCCTTGGCCAGTGCACGCAGAACCGGCAGGGTGGTCAGGTGATCGCCCCCCGCCGTCAGGGGTTTGATTCCATGGGATTTCACCTTGTCATAAAAGGTGGTGATACGGGTCAGGCTGTCCATCAGGTCGGCAGGGTTGGGGCCGACATCGCCCAAGTCGGCACAGTTGCGCGCCTCGAATGGGCGCACACCCGTGGCGTCATTCTGGGCGCGGATCATGGTGGACATATCGCGCAGCTGCCGGGGGCCGTGGCGGGGTCCGGGGCGGTTGGTGGTGCCAGCGTCCCAAGGCACGCCGATCAGACCGATCTCCACCTCTGCGATCCGGGCGTGATCCAGCCCGACATGCGGAAGACGCATGAAGCTTGGGATGCCGGCAAAACGCGGCAGCTCGAAGCCCGAGATCGGGGTGAAGAACGGATCGGCCATGGGTGACTCCCTGTCATGATTTGGCGTGAGGCTAGCGGGGATTTGCCCACCAGTCACGCGGCTTTAGGCGCGGACGGACGCCCTGGCGTTTCTGCCAGGCCCGCGCCAGCCGAACGCCCATGGCCCCTGCCCCGCCAAGCGCCAGCCAGCGCCAGAGCCGATCTTGCCAGGTGCCGCGCCGGTTGAAGGGACAAACACGCATGCAGATGGCGCAATCGGATTTCAGTTTCGCCCAATAGCCGAAGCACGCCTCGCAATTGGCCGACCATTTGCGCACGCCCCTTTGGGTGGATGGGCTGCCCGCGGCCTTTTCTTCCCCGAAGTCGGGGGCGCCGAAAGGCAGCGCCTTGGGTGGGCAGCTCTCGGCACATTTGGTGCAGCCATGGCAATAATCGGCAAGGCCCAGTCTGCGCGGCGCATCCACGGCCAGCGGCATATCGGTGAAAACCTTGGAGAACCGCACACGCGGACCATATTCCGGGGTCAACACCATCTGGTTGCGCCCGTATTCGCCCAAGCCCGCCTTGATCGCGTAAGGAATGACCAGTGCGGTATCGTTCATGCTGGCCACCGCCTGAAAGCCCAGATTGCGGATATAAGCCGAAAGCTGCATCGCGATGGCAGCCTCGTGGCTGTATTCGAGCCCCGTCGCCGCGCCCGCCAGCGCGCTTGGATAGGTCTCGACCAGATCGAAATCCATCGCATGGGCCATGACGATGACATGGGTCAGCCCCTCAGGGAGCTCATTGGGGACCGGTGTCATGTCGCGCGTGTCGGGGCGGTCGGAGTAATGCCAGCGCAGGTCAATATGGGTGATGCCTACCAGATCTGCGCCAAAGAGCCTTGCGACGCGCTTTATGCCCTCAGCTTCGTCCTGCGGGGTGCCAAGATCGGCCTTGTCGGCTGCAACGGGCGTGTCGCTGCGCAGGGGGGCCTGAAAGCCTTCGCGCTCGCCCTCGGCGGCATGGCGATCGGACACCATGTCGGAAACCCGCCACGCCGCGTTGCGCAATGCAAAATCGCGGGTTTGAAAGCCTTCGCCGCGGCGCGGAGCCGCCTCCATCCTGTAGGAGGCGAAGAAGCCGTCAGTGTGTTTGTTCCGCACGGTGTCATCCCAGAAAGCGCGGGTGAACATGTCGTTCATCTGGGAAAAACGGCTGTGATCGGGGGTAATCTCGAACCCCGCTGCGCGATCGCTGTCCAGCAGATGCGCGGGCGTTTCGCTTTGATTCTCTGGCCAGCTCATGGGCAGAGCTTACGCGTCCAGTTCGGCATCCCAATAGAGAAAATCGAGCCAGCTGTCGTGCAAATGACCGGGCGGGAACTTGCGGCCCATATTGCGCAGCTCCTCTGCGCCCGGCTGGCGGGGCGGCTTGCGCAAGGACAGACCCGAGCGGCGCAGGCTTTTCGAGCCCTTGCGCAGGTTGCAAGGCGAACAGGCCGCCACCACATTTTCCCACGAGGTGATCCCGCCGCTGGCGCGCGGCACAACATGGTCAAAGGTCAGATCGCCCTTGCCACCGCAATATTGGCAGGAAAACTCGTCGCGCAGGAACAGATTGAAACGGGTGAAGGCGACGCGCTTTTGCGGTTTTACATAGTCGCGCAGCACCACGACCGAGGGGATCCGGATTTTCGTGGTCGGCGAATGGACGAAGGCATCGTATTCAGCGACGATATCCACCCGGTCGAGGAAAACGGCCTTGACCGCATCCTGCCAGGGCCAGAGCGACAATGGGTAATATGAAAGGGGGCGGTAATCCGCGTTTAGCACCAATGCCGGGTGCTGGTTGAGCCTTCCTGGCTCTCTTACAAATTCCGTTCTGAAACTGCCGTCGCCGTCCATGAGTGACTCCACCCTCGCCCTGTCTGCCCGTTTTCCGGCATCAGAGCGGGAGCACCCGCTCCAGCCATGTAACCACTATATCTGCCAAAATCTGGCTGGCAAGCGCCACATTTTGGGTTGCGCGCTTTTGTAATAGATCGGGCAGATGACGGGGGTATGACGGTTATCCACAGGCAGGGCGGTTTCGCCGCCTCACGGCGTCGACCCGAGAGCGGCCCCTCTCAACCCCCGGCTTGCGCCGGAGGCCTCGAAGAGCCGCGTTGCCACGGAAGTTTGGAGAGGAACGGTCTGCCGGAACCAACACCAAGATGCTTGGAAAGGCTGGTTGCCTCCGGCGGAAGCATTGGAGCCAAGAAGAAGGCTTAGTCCGCTTCCGCGTCATCCTCGATGCCGAGCACCTGCCGCATGAAGGCCAGCGCCACGGAGAGCCCGTCAGGCGCGATGCCATGGGCGGTGCCACGCATGATATGCGCGTAGACACTGATGCCCGCGGCTTGCAGGGCTTCGGCGGCTTGGGGCAGGCTTTGCGGGGGCACCACATCATCCTGATCGCCATGGATCAGCAGAACCGGCGGGCGGCTGACGATTTCATCGGCCAGAAGCTCCGGTTCCAGCAGGCGGCCCGAGAAGCCGACAACGCCAGCAAAGGGCGGCTCGCGGCGCGGGGCGACATGCAGGCTGATCATCGTGCCTTGCGAAAAGCCCACCAGCACGGTGCGATGTGCCGGAACACCATGGGTCTCCATGATGTGATCAAGGAAGGCGTTCAGGTCATCCACGGCGCGGGCCATGCCCTCTGACGCAGCCTCTTCTGACGATCCGTCGATCCACGGGATCGGGAACCACTGGAACCCCATCGGGTTCATGGCGGAGCGTTCGGGCGCATCGGGGGCGGCGAACATGGTGTTGGGCAGATGCGGGGCCAGGGGATCGGCCAAGCCCAGAAGGTCGTTGCCATCGGCGCCATAGCCGTGCAGGAAAATCACGAGGCTGTCGGCCTGACCGGAGGCCGCGGGCCGCGTTGCGAAGTCTAACGTGCGAGTCATCTGATCCCTTCCCTGTCTTTGGCGACACGGTAGTAGGCCCAAAGTGCGCGGGCGGCAACGGCTCTCCAGGGGGACCAGGCTTCGGCCATCTGTCGAAGCGGTTTTTCCTTCGGCCGACCCGGCAGGGCAAACAGGATCCGGGCGGCTTCCTGCAGGGCCAGATCGGCAGGCGCGAAGACATCGGCGCGACCGAGCGAGAACATCGCATAGACTTCTGCCGTCCAGCGGCCGATGCCGGGGACTTCGGTCAGGATTGAAATGACCTGTTCATCAGGCGCGGTGCGAAGGCTGGCAAAGTCGATGCCCGCATCCGCCAACGCCTTGGCATAGCGGACTTTTTGGCGCGAAAGCCCCACGGCGCGCAGATCCTCTTCACTAGCACCCGCCACCCGTTGCGGATCGGTCAGCTGCGCGTCCTGCATCCGGCCCCAGATGGCGCTGGCAGAGGCAACGGACACCTGCTGGCTGATGATGGCCGAAAGCAGTTCTTCGAACCCATCCTTGCGGCGGCGCAGCGGCAGCGGGCCGGTCAGCTTCAGCGCATGGGCAAAGCGCGGCTCGGCGCGCGCCAGCCATGCCGCGCCCTCTGCCACGCAATCGGGGGTTTCGATGATCCGTCCAACCATGGGCGCACCCTTTCAGGTCGGAAATGTTTTGCCAAGCCGCCAAAGCCACGCCACGCTGTGCACAAGCAACAGCGGAGACCGGAGATGGCCGAAGAACACGACGCCAGCATGATGAACAACCTCTACTGGTGGGGCATCCCGACCTTTTTCCGCGCCCCGAATGAGGCACCGGACGGGGCAGAGATTGCGCTGGTGGGGGTGCCGCATTCCACCGGCAACGGCACGACGGAACGCGACCAGCATCTCGGGCCCCGCGCGGTGCGCAATATGTCTGCTGTTCAACGGCGGGTGCATGGGGGCTTTGGTGTCGACCCGTGGGCACGCAAGATTGTGGACGTGGGCGATGTGCCTTTCCCCCGTGCCAATGACAATGAACACTGCATCCAGCAAATTACGGATTTCTATACGAAAATTGATGCAACCGGCGCGCGCCCCGTATCCATCGGGGGCGATCATTCTATCACTGGCGGGATCGTTCAGGCGCTTGGGAAGGGCAAGATCGCGGGGGGCGAGCCGATCAGCTTCCTGCATCTTGACGCCCATACGGATGTATTCACAAAGGTCGATCACTTCCTGGGGGCCGAGAAATCGGCTGCGCATTGGGGGGCCTATCTGGCCGATCAGGGCAAGGTCGATCCGACTCGGTCGATGCAGATCGGGTTGCGGGGTCATCCGCGCACGCTCGACTGGCTGCAACCCTCCTATGACTACGGCTACAACGTCGTGACGATGGCAGATTACCGGCGTCGCGGGGCGGCCGATGTGATTGAGCAGGCGAAAGATGTGCTGGCCGGGCGGCCCGTCTATATCACCTTCGACCTCGATTGCCTCGATCCCACCGTTGCGCCTGCCGTGTCTAACCTGGAACCCGGCGTGAAGGGCTTTGATATCGACGAGGCGATGGCGCTGATCCACGCGGCGCGGGGGCTGAATATCGTCGGTGGAGACGTGGTCTGCCTGATGCCCACAAAGGACAGCCCCAACAATATCACGGCGATGGTGGCGGGCGCGGTCATGTTCGAGATGATCTCGATGATCGCGGAAAACCTCGGAGCCTGAGCGCGCCTTTCCGTTTCGTGACTTAACAGGGCAAGTATTTTGCCCTGCCCCCCTTTCCTTCCCCGGCGAACGGGTCTAGCGATTTCGCCATGGTTGACACAGTTCACTCCCCCACCGACGACCGACGCGCCTGGCGCAATGTGATGGTGCTTGTCGCCGCGCAGGCCATTCTGGGCAGCCAAATGCCGATGATGTTCGTCGTGGGCGGGCTTGCCGGGCAGATGCTGGCCCCGAATCCATGCCTTGCGACGCTGCCCATTTCGCTGATCGTCTTCGGCTCGATGACCACCGCGCCTTGGCTGTCGAACACGATGCAGCGCTTTGGCCGCAAGATCGGGTTTTCCATCGGGACGCTTGGCGGTGCGGCGGGGGCGTCGATTTCGGCCTATGGGCTTTACGTGGACAGTTTCGTCATCTTCCTGATCGGGTCATACCTCGCGGGCATCTACATGTCGGCGCAGGGGTTTTATCGCTTCGCGGCCTCGGACACAGCTTCGGAAAGCTTCCGCCCCAAGGCGATTTCCTATGTCATGGCGGGCGGGTTGGCCTCTGCCATCATCGGGCCGCAACTGGTGAAGCTGACCAATGATGCAACGGTGATTCCCTTCCTGGGCATCTACCTGACAATCATCGCGCTGAACCTCGGTGGTATGCTGCTCTTTATCTTCCTCGACATTCCGAAGCCGCCGATGCGGGCCGAGGGCGACCCGGCCGGGCGGACACGGGCCGAGCTGTTGCGCGACCCCAAGATTGTCGTGGCGATCATCTGCGCCATGGTCTCTTACGCGCTGATGAATCTGGTCATGACGTCGACGCCATTGGCGGTTGTAGGCTGCGGGTATGAACAGGACACGGCAGCCGATATCGTGTCCGCTCACGTCTTGGCAATGTTCATTCCGTCCTTCTTCACCGGCCATCTGATTGCCCGCTTTGGCACCACGAACATCGTGGCGCTTGGCCTGTTCATCCTTGCGGCCGCGGGTGGCGTGGCGCTGATGGGGGTGGAGCTGGAGAACTTCTATATCGCCCTCATCCTCTTGGGACTTGGCTGGAATTTTGGCTTTATCGGCGCGACCGCGATGCTGCAAAACGCCCATGCGCCCGAGGAACGGGGTCGTGTCCAAGGGCTGAACGATGCGATCGTCTTTGGCTGCGTGACCATTGCCTCTCTGGCTTCCGGCGGCTTGATGAACTGCGCGGGTGGGTCCGTGACGGCGGGTTGGACCTCGGTCAACCTTGCGATGATCCCCTTCCTTGCGCTCGCGGGTGGTGCGCTGATCTGGCTGGCGCTGCGCCCGAAAGACGCCTGAGCCGTCAAAAACCGCCCGACCAGGATCTGGACGGGCGGCAAGGTGGCGGAGGAAATCAGGGAGAGGTTTCGGAAACGGCCCCCGCGCCTATCGTTTCCAAATTGGCATCAATCTAGCTAGGCGGGAACAAAGCCGTACACCTCGTTGTAATGCGTCAGCAACCGCTGCAATCCGATCTTGAGAACGATCTTGCCCGATCGCGCCGACCAGCCGAGCCGCTTTTCAGCTGATTCCAGCCCTTCCAGAAAACAGCAGACGCGCATAACGACATCCGCCAGGCCAGGACCCAGATCGTCGTGCGCCCGCGTAACCCGGTTGCGCGCAGCACTTGGCCCCTCACCGATGCCACCATCACAAAAGCCCGCCCCGCGGTCGCCGCCCGTCAGAAACTTGTCCCAGTTCTGGGCCACACGCGGCCCCATTTGGGCGCGTTCAAAGTCCTCTCGCAGCTTTTCACCCGCTTGCACAAGGTCCATGGTCAGGAACGGTTTGCCATCCGGCCCCTTGCGCCGTGCCAGCATCGCCAAGGGTGATTCCGCTAGGTTTATCCGCATCTTGCGGATCGTTCCGTCATCCTGTTCAACAGTTTTTTCACCCCATAGCTGGTGCTGCGCAAGAAAGGGCGTCGTGGCCTCCGCCATCTCCATCGGGGCACGGCGGCGCTTGCGATCCTCCTCGATCAGCCGTTTCAAGGCCGACTTGCCCGCCTCGGTGATCGTATAGATACTGACCCGCCCCTGTTTGGCGGTCTGGATCCAATCCTTCAGTGCAAAGGCATGGGCCACCTTGCGGTCCAGAACAGCGGTTCTGGTTTGGCTGCCATCGCTGCCTTTGCGCAGGACAATTGCCTTGTCCATGTCCTGCGCCAGCACCAGGGTAGCCTCTTTTTCACATAGCCTGCGCAGGATGCGTCGGGCTTCCCGGTTGACGGTAGTGTCGTCGGAAACCAGGGGTGGCCTCAGGGGTGCTGTCATCGGGGGATGCTCCTTAAACTGGTTAATTGTTTCTGAATTAGAAACACAACAGGCCGTCAGCGCAGAAAGCGCCTCATCGACCAACGGATCTTCACGGCGCGCCTCGACCGCGCGCACACGGCGGCCGATCGTTGATGGGTGACATCCCTTCTTGCGCGCGATTTCCCGCAAGGATGCGCCAAAACCTACGTGATCGAGGTAATTGCGTGCATTTTCGGGCAGCCAGCCGGGGTAAGCGGCCTGTCCTAACCGATTTGTCACATCACCTGTCATCGCCAGCCTCCGGGCACCAATGCTGTGGATAAGTCCCGCAAGCCTTTGGGAGTATTGATTACTGTTTGGTTAAAATCCTCGTATTTGGGTGCTAATTGTTTCCAAATTGTAAACAAATGCAGAACAGCGCGCGGCGTCACTGGATCGGATGCAACACCCTGTCGGATCGGGACATGCTGAGGACGACTCACCCGAATAGAGCAGGAACACCACCATGTCCGACATGCCCCCCGATCTCAGCACCCTCACCCGCCCCCGCTTGCTGGTTCAGGCCGCCCGAATTGGCGCCGAAAGCCTGCTTCACAGCGGCCGCAAGCTGCCGCGCGCCGGGCTGACGCGGCTGTTGTCGGAGGAATCGGAGATGGACCGCAAACGCAAAGACGGCGAGGCCGATTACTCGCCTCGCCGTCATGTGGATCTGCTGATCGCCGTGATGTTGGTGGCCCAGACCGTAGCGTCGATCTAGGCCCTTTCGCTTAGTAGGATGCGTCCGGCATCTCTTCCTTGCGCTTGGCCACGAATGCGCGCAACGCCTCATCAATCGCGGGGTCAAGCGCCGGCTGCTGGTAATCGGCCAGGATCTTGCGAACCTTGGCATTGGCCAGCTGCATGGTGTTGCGGCTGCCTTCATCGACCCAGGTCTCGAAGGGCTTGTAGTCCAGCACCTCGGACCGCCAGAAGCCAGTCTTGAAGTTGGCCTGAGTGTGGGCGCAGCCAAGGTAATGCCCGCCCGGGCCCACTTCGCGGATCGCATCCATGGCTTGTGCATTTTCGTCATGGCTGACACCGGCGGCAAACTTGTGCAGCGCGCCAAGCTGGTCGGCATCAATAACGAATTTCTCGAAGCTGGACACAAGTCCGCCTTCCAGCCACCCGCAGGAATGCAGCATGAAGTTCACGCCCGCCAGCAGACCGGCATTGAGCGAATTGGCGGTCTCGTAGCCTGCCTGTGCATCGGGCAGTTTAGAGCCGTTGAACGACCCTGCCGACCGGTAGGGCAGCCCAAGTCGCCGCGCCAACTGGCCTGCGCCCATGGTGATATGCGACGCTTCTGGCGTGCCGAAGGTGGGCGCACCGGAATTCATGTCGATGGAGGTCACGAAGGCCCCGAAAATCACCGGCGCACCGGGACGAATAAGCTGGCTGTAAGCCACGCCCGCCAGCACCTCGGCCAGAACCTGAGTCAGCGTCCCGGCAATCGACACCGGCGCCATGGCCCCGCCCACGATGAACGGAGAGATGATCGAGGCCTGATTATGGGCGGCGTAATGTTCCAGCGCGCCCATCATGATCGAGTCGAAGGTGAGCGGCGAGTTGATGTTGATGAGCGAGGTCATCACCGTGTTCTGTTCGACGAAATCGTCCCCGAACAGGATCTTCGACATATCGATGGAATCCAACGCCCGCGAGGGTTCGGTCACCGAGCCCATATAGGGTTTGTCCGACAGCGTCATATGGGCATAAAGCATGTCCAGGTGACGCTTGTTGACCGGAATATCGGTGGGTTCGCAAACAGTGCCGCCGGAATGGTGCAGCCATTTCGACATGTAGCCGAGCTTCACGAAGTTGTTGAAGTCTTCCATCGTGGCATAGCGGCGGCCACCGTTCATGTCCTGAACGAAGGGCGGGCCATAGACCGGGGCAAGCACCAGGTTGCGCCCCCCGATGACAACATTGCGCTCAGAGTTGCGGGCGTGCTGCGTGAACTGCGACGGCGCGGTGGAACAAAGCTTGCGTGCCAGCCCCTTGGGCAGCCGCACACGTTCGCCATCGACATCGGCCCCGGCCTCGCGCCAGCGATCCAGTGCAGCGGGGTTGTCGACGAAGTTGACGCCGATCTCTTCCAGCACGGTTTCGGCATTGGCCTCGATGATTTCCAGTGCCTCTTCGGTCAGCACTTCGAAATTCGGGATGTTCCGCTCAATGTATTTGGCGGTCTCGATGCTGACGGCGCTGCGTTCGGCGCGTCGGGCGGCCCCGCCACCACCACGTCCCCGGCGTCGGGCGGTTGCTGCATCACTCATCGCGTCATGTCCTCTCAAAGGGGGAAGTTTCCGATGTGATACAAAGCGGCGCCGATCAACCGCGTGTGATTTGCGGCGAATGCGGGGAAAAAGCGACATGAACGGCACGGGTCTGAGCCATATCAAGGCGGCACGCACGGATTCTGGGCAGACTCCCTGTCCAGAGGAGGGGCTGCCATGGATTGGAAAAACCGTAAAACGCCCTTGATGGGCCTGATCGGGGGGCTTGGTGTCGTCGCTTTTCTAGTGGGCGTGCCGGGCGGGCTTTATTCTTTGACCACGGCCATTGTTCTGGCCTTGGCCATCTGGATCATCGGCGCGACATTGATCAATGTCCTGATCCCCTGACCCTTGCCCGCGACACGCGGGGATTGTAGCCCTTGGGGTCAAGGAGAATGCCGATGCCCCACGATCACAGCTGTCACGACCCCGCCTGCGGCTGCGGCCACGATCATGCGGCCGATCCGCGTGGGCCCCGGCCACCGGTGGCTGAACAGCCACGCCCGTGGCGCCCGGTGGCGCAGCTGAGCGTGCTCGCCATCGGCATTTTCGAACGCGAAGGGCAGATTCTCTGCGGACCCGTGCACGGCGATGACGGCACGATCAAGGGCTGGCGCCCCCTGGGTGGCGCTATCGAATTCGGAGAGCGTGCAGCAGAGGCGCTAACGCGCGAGATCGGCGAAGAAACCGGGCAAAAGATCACCGATATCCGGTCTCTGGGCGTGCTGGAAAACCTCTTCGAGCACGAAGGCGCGGCAGGACATGAGATTGTTTTCGTCCTCGCCGCCCGGTTTGCCAATGACACGCTTTATGATGCAGACCAACTGGCCTTCCGGGAAGGCGACGGGCCAGAGATGACCGCGAAATGGGTGTCACTAGCCAAGGCCCGCGCAGGCCGAATACGGCTGTTCCCCGAAGGCTTGGCCGACCTTGTCTAGGCCTCTGGCTGAGTGTCCCAGTCCAGCCCCTGAACGATCGGATCCAGCATCAGCGGGGACACCAGCGTTTCTATGCTATGCCCCGACAATTCGGCGATTGTCACGCTCAGTGACAGCTCTACCCGGTCGTCCTTAGCATCGGTTTCCATTCCGGCGACCTGCACGCCCTCATGCATCAGCGCCTTTAACACAAGCCGCCGCGCCGCAGCCTCGTCCGATTTTGCACAGGTCAGCGTCACTCGGCTTTCGGCGACCAATGGCATACCCGCGCGGGTCCGGCGTTTGAGCCATTTGACCAATGGACGCAGGCCGAGATTGATGAAAACGACGAAGCCCGCCGCGATCGTTGCATGAACCGCGGATCCATGCCCGGCCAGCAATCCGACCGCTGCCGAGCACCACAGCGTTGCAGCTGTATTCAGCCCATGCACCGTGAAGCCGTTGCGAAAGATGATCCCGGCCCCCAGAAAGCCGATGCCGGAGACAACCTGCGCGCCCACTCTTGACGGGCTGAGTTCATCCGCGAATTGCGAGGAAAACACCACAAAGGCCGCCGCCCCAAGCGCCACCAGCGCGTTTGTGCGCAAGCCCGCCATCCGCTGCCGCACCTGCCGTTCCGACCCGATCATTGCCCCAAGAACCAAGGCCAGCGCCATATTCAGGGCCGCCGTAAGGGCATTCATTGTGCTCAACTCGTCCATAATCCGTTCGGCGGGTCCCGTTGCAGGTTTCGGTGCAAAGCGAGATCATTTCCGGCCTGTCGTCCGAATGCAATGGTTCCCTGAACGAAATTACCCCATTCCCGCAAGCCGACCCTACAATCGCGCTTGCACAAACCACCGCCCGCGCCTATTGGCTGGCGCATGACCAGCACCTCTCATGACCGCCTTCTCATCATCGACTTCGGCAGCCAGGTGACGCAGCTGATTGCGCGCCGCCTGCGAGAGCTGAATGTCTATTGCGAAATCCACCCCTACCAGAACGTGTCTGACGCGTTTTTGGCCGATTTCGCCCCCAAGGCCATCATCTTTTCCGGTGGCCCCGACAGTGTGATGCGAGAGGGCAGCCCGCGCCCGCCGCAATCGGCCTATACGCTCGGCGTGCCGATCCTGGGCATCTGCTATGGCCAGCAGGTGATGATGCATGATCTGGGCGGTCGGGTTGAGGCGGGCGAACACGCCACCGCCGAATTTGGCCGCGCCTATGTCACCCCCTCTGACGCGCATGTCGATCTTCTGGCAGGCTGGTTCATGGACGGGTCCGGCAAGGAACAGGTCTGGATGAGCCATGGCGACCATGTGGCCGAGATTGCCCCCGGGTTCGAGGTCTATGGCACCTCACCCGGCGCGCCTTTCGCCATCACCGCCGATGCCAGCCGCCATTTCTACGCGGTGCAGTTCCACCCGGAAGTGCACCACACCCCCAATGGCGCAACGCTTTACGAGAATTTCGTGAAGCTCGCGGGCTTTACCGGCGATTGGACCATGGGCGCCTATCGCGAAGAGATGATCGCCAAGATCCGCGAACAGGTGGGCGACAAGAAGGTGATCTGCGCCTTGTCCGGCGGCGTCGACAGCTCAGTCACCGGTATCCTGCTGCACGAGGCCATCGGCGACCAGCTGACCTGCGTCTTTGTCGATCATGGTCTCTTGCGCCTCAATGAGGCCGAACAGGTCGTCGCGATGTTCCGCGACAATTACAACCTCAACCTTATCCATGCGGATGAGAGCGAGCTCTTTCTGGGCGAGCTGGAGGGCGTGTCAGACCCCGAAACCAAGCGCAAGATCATCGGAAAGCTCTTCATCGACGTGTTCCAGAAATATGCGGACACGATCGAAGGGGCAGAGTTCCTGGCGCAAGGCACGCTCTACCCCGATGTCATTGAATCGGTTTCGTTTTCCGGCGGGCCTTCAGTGACGATCAAGTCCCATCACAATGTCGGTGGCCTGCCCGAGAAGATGGGCCTGAAGCTGGTTGAACCACTGCGCGAACTGTTCAAGGACGAGGTCCGCGCGCTTGGCCACGAACTGGGCCTGCCCGCCAGTTTCATCGGCCGGCACCCCTTCCCCGGACCGGGTTTGGCGATCCGTTGCCCCGGCGAGATCACCCGCGACAAGCTGGAGATCCTGCGCAAGGCCGATGCGGTCTATATCGACCAGATCCGCAAGCACGGGCTTTATGACGATATCTGGCAGGCCTTCGCAGCGATCCTGCCGATGCGCACCGTCGGTGTGATGGGCGACGGGCGCACCTATGACTATGCGCTAGCCCTGCGCGCCGTGACCTCAGTCGATGGCATGACAGCGGATTACTACCCGTTCACGCATGAGTTCCTGGGCGAGACCTCGACCCGGATCATCAACGAGGTCAAGGGCGTGAACCGCGTGTTCTACGACTGCACCTCGAAACCGCCGGGCACGATCGAACTGGAATAAATCCCGTAGAAATCAGGCGCGCTTTCTGAGAAAAGATCGGAAAGCGTCGCCTGAAAAGCGGCAGTCGGCGCCCCCTAGCCGATCACCGACACGAGTGCATAGATCGCCATGGCGATCACGATTACGGATCCGAATGTGAAAAAAGTCGCCCGCATCTCGTGGCTTTGCTTCGTGGCATAGGCCACGGCATGAGCCGCGCGTGTGGCAACGAATCCATACATGAGGCCCTGCGCCAGCCAGAGCGGTGGCGTGGCAGCAACGAAAATCAGGCCAGCGGCCCAGAATGCAGGAATATTTTCCAGATCATTCCTGTGCATTCGCCGGGACCGATCGACATAGTCATTGACCTCCAGCTGCTCAGGCCGCGGATTTGGGTTCGTAATGCTGGGTCGCAGATCTTCGGGGTTCACAAGCCCTGAGTCGCTTTTCAACATCCGGTAGACAGTCATCCAACCCTGTCCCATGACCTTGAGAACGGTCAGAGCTGTGGCAATGACATAGGTTACGAAAACCGGATTCTCGAACGTGAATGCGCCCATGCTGACCTCCTGTTTCAGGACGGCTCCAGCTTAGGGCGCATTCTGGTTTTTACAACCTCGGCGTGTCTTAGCCCTCGATTTGGCTCAGATATGCGCCGTAGCCTTCAGCCTCCATTTCTGCTTTTGGAACAAAGCGTAACGAGGCAGAGTTGATGCAATATCGCAGCCCGCCCATCTCGCGCGGGCCATCGGGAAACACATGCCCCAGATGGCTGTCGCCATGCGCGGACCGCACCTCGGTCCGGATCATGCCATGAGTCGTGTCACGCAGCTCGACCACATGGGCGTGCTCTACCGGCTTGGCAAAAGACGGCCAGCCGCAGCCCGAATTGAACTTCTGGGACGACGCGAACAGAGGCTCGCCCGACACGATGTCCACATAAAGCCCCGGTTCGAAATGCTGATCATATTCGCCCGAGAAAGGCCGTTCCGTCCCGTTTTCCTGCGTCACGCGGTATTGTTCGGGCGTCAGGCGGGCAAGGGCGTCATCGGTCTTGGCGTAGCTCATTGGGGCGATCCCTCCTCATCAGTGATGCAGGGCAGAATATGGGGGCACCGGACCCGCTTGCCCAGACCCGGCATGATCACGAGCGCGCGGGGTAATTGCAACATTTCCACTGGCGCATCCGTGCCTTGTGATGTCTTCTGCCCCGACAACCGCAAGGATCCAATCATGACCGTCATCCTAACGGGCCATATCGATGTGCCCGCCGACCGAATGGAGCAGATCCGCGCCGGGCTGATCGACCACATCCGCCTGACGCGCGCCGAACCTGGCTGCATCAGCTTCGACGTGACCGAAGACCCGGAGGTTCAAGGCCGCTTCAACGTCGCTGAGGAATTTACGACCCCAGAGGCATTCGAGGCCCATCAGATCCGTGCGCGGGCCTCTGACTGGGCGCGGATCAGCGAGGGCATTGCGCGCAGCTATACCGTGACCGGGATGCCGATCTGATCACCGCCCCTTGCCAAGCCGACGGGGCTGGTGTCTGGTTCCGGAAATGCCCCGATGGGGCCGCATAAGAACAGGATCACCCCGTTGACTGCCAAACCCCAGGAGACCGAGCCCACACAGGCAGGGCTGGCCGCGCTCTGGATGATCGGGGCGATTGTGTCCTTCTCGGCCATGGCAGTTGCAGGGCGTGCCCTGGCCACGGATCTCGATACGTTCGAGATGATGACCTATCGTTCGATCATCGGCTTCACGATCGTTGTCGGCTTCGCCACGCTGCGCGGCAAACTGGGTGACATCACCACGCGCGATCTGCCCCGGCACGCGGTCCGAAATCTCGCCCATTTCGCAGGTCAGAACCTGTGGTTTTTGTCTCTGACCCTGATCCCGTTGGCTCAGGTTTTCGCGCTGGAATTCACCAGCCCGCTTTGGGTTATCCTGCTGGCGCCCTTCCTGCTTGGCGAACGCTTCACGCTGAAGAAACTGGCCGTGGTGCTGTGTGGCTTTATCGGCATTCTCATTGTTGCGCAGCCCGGCACGACTCCGATCTCGCTTGGCACAGTGACCGCTGCCACCGCCGCAATCTGCTTTGCCCTGACCGGCATCTTCACCAAGCAGCTCACCCGCCGCCACACGGTCACATGCATCTTGTTTCACCTGACGGCGATGCAGCTGATGTTCGGGCTGATCTGCGCAGGGTATGACGGCGATATTGCCTTGCCTACAACGATCGGGTTGCCGTGGATCATCGTCATCGGTCTGGGCGGTCTGACCGCGCATTTCTGCATCACCACGGCGATGACGCTGGCCCCTGCCACGGTGGTCCTTCCGATTGATTTCGCACGCCTGCCGGTGATCGCAATCATTGGCATGGTGCTCTATGACGAAACCCTCACATGGCCGGTTTTTCTGGGTGCGGCGCTGATTTTCGGGGCCAACTACGTGAATGTCGTCACCGAGTCCCGGCGCACCTGGTCCCGGCGCACCTGACCTTACGTCAGCTGTAGCAATTCCGTCACAACCGGCCACACAAATCTATCCACAGCCCGTGAACCGCCCTCCTTACGTCACGGAAGAATTGACGCAGATCACCGCTTTTGACGACATACGCTCAGTACAAGGGACGACCGTTGTTCGGTCTTGGAGGGACAACCATGAAAAAAATCACTCTCGCAGGAGCGGCCCTGCTGGCAAGCACCGCAGCCGTCTCCGCAGGTGGCATCGAGCGCACCGGTTTCACCACCGGGATTCTATTTGAAGAAGGCACCTACGTAGAGCTCAGCTATGGCTCGATCTCACCTGAGGTGACCGGCAATGTGACCGGCGTACCGGTGGTAGCCTCTGGCGACATCAGCCCGACCTACAACTCAGTCACACTCGGCTATCATCAGGACATCACCGATGCGCTGTCCTTCTCGCTGGTCATTGATGAGCCCGTCGGTGCAGACGTGGCCTATCCTAGCGGCACCGGCTACCCGTTTGCAGGATCCTACGCTGAACTGTCTTCGCGCCAGATCACCGCAGCCCTGCGCTATGAACTGAACGAGAACTTCTCGGTTTATGGTGGTATTCGTGGCGTGCAGGTAGACGGCAACGTGTATGTCAGCACCCCGCTCTTCAGCTACCGCCTGAATGCAGACAGCGACTATGAGCTTGGCTACATGGTTGGTGCTGCCTATGAGCGCCCTGATATCGCCATGCGCTTCGCTCTGACCTATTTCAGCGAGGTGGATCTGAGCCTGAGCGGTGTTGAAACCCCCGGCCCGGCTGGCACGCCCGATGCTGCACTGCTTGCTGCCGCTGGCCCGACCGCGTTTAGCAACACACTGCCCCGGTCTGTCCTGCTTGAAGCACAGTCTGGCATTGCAGCCAACACGCTGCTCTTTGGCTCGATCCGCTGGACCAACTGGGATGGCTACGCGATTACCCCGAACATGTACCCGGCCGGCAACCTCGTTGACTACGACCAGGACGTGTGGACCTACACCCTGGGGATCGCCCGCCGCCTGAATGAGAACTGGGCCGTATCCGCGTCGCTCGGCTATGAAGCCGAACAAGATGGGTTCTCTGGCAACCTCGGCCCGACCGATGGCTTCACTTCGATCGGTCTCGGCGCAGAGTACACTCAAGGCAACATGTCGATCGCCGCCGGTGTCCGCTATGTCATGATCGGCGACGCCAACACGCTTCTTGCTGCTGGTCCCGTCACGTCTGATTTCTACGAGAACGATGTCGTCGCCTTCGGCCTCCGGGTTGGCTTCAACTTCTAAGCCTTTCCCATCACGTCACAGGATCAACCCCGGGCCAGCAGCGTCCGGGGTTTTTCTTTGCGCAGGTTCCGGGTCGCAACGGGACAGTCGTGGGCGTAGGACGATCGCATGACAACTGACCGTATCTCCGCCCGTGCCTGGGCCGACCTTCTGCTTCTTAGCCTCATCTGGGGGGCATCCTTTCTGTCGATCCGCGTGGCACTGGATGAGATCGGGGTGTTCACGCTTGTGGCTCATCGCGTGTTCTGGGCGATGCTGATCCTTTGGACTTATGTCACCCTGAGGCGACTGCCGGTGCCGCGCGAGCCACGGGTGTGGGGGGCGTTTCTGGTCATGGGGCTCTTGAACAACGTCATCCCCTTTTCCCTGATGGCATGGGGGCAGCTTCATATCGAAACGGGGCTGACCTCTATCTTCAACGCGGCCACCGCCGTCTTCGCCGTGCCCGTCGCTGCCGCCTGTTTCGCCGATGAACGGATGACGCCGCGCCGGGTGATCGGCGTTTCTGTGGCTTTTGCGGGTGTTGCCGTGGCCATTGGCCTCGATGCTCTGCGCAGTTTCGACATCCGGTCGCTAGCACAACTGGCGGTGTTGGCGGGGACGATGTCCTATGCCTTTGCATCGGCCTGGGCGCGGGCGCGGCTTGCGCAGTTGAAGCCGCAAGTCGCTGCCGCCGGGATGCTGACCGGATCGAGCCTGATCATGCTGCCCATGGCGCTGTGGCTGGAGGGCACGCCCACCCTGCCCGCCCATCCGCAAACCTTTGCCGCCATTGGCTATTTCGCGGTGATCGGCACGGCACTGGCCTATCTGCTTTATTACCGGATCGTGCAAGCAGCGGGCAGCGCCAACGCGATGCTGGTGACGCTGATGATCCCTCCGGTTGCCATCGGCCTTGGCGCCCTGGTGCTTGGCGAACGGCTCGCACCCACGGCTTTCGCGGGCTTCGCGCTGCTGGCGCTTGGGCTTCTGATCCTCGACGGGCGGCTCTGGCGGGCGCTAAGGCGCTGAAATTCCGCATGGACGCATGGCGCGCCGCGCGGTATCGAATGCGGACCTTTGCGACCCATGGGAAAGCGACGCGCCATGAGCCTGATCTATGAGACCGCCCGAGACTGGAATGCGGCGCCCGACAAACGGGTGCTGTTCTTTGGCATGTCCGGGCTTGGCAAGACGCATCTGGCAAACCTGCTGCGCGCCGAGGGGCACTGGTTCCACTATTCCGTCGATTACCGCATCGGCACCGCCTATATGGGCGAACATATCGCCGACAACCTCAAGCAACAGGCGATGCAGGTGCCGTTCCTGGCACAGTTGCTGCGGTCAGACTCGATCTATATCGGATCGAACATCACCTTCGACAATCTGGCGCCGCTATCCACCTATCTGGGCAAGCCGGGCAATCCCGATCTGGGGGGCCTGCGCTTTACCGAATACATGCGCCGGCAGGATCTGCATCGCCGGGCCGAGATCAACGCGCTGCTGGATACGCCCCACTTTATCCGCCGGGCGCATGACCTTTACGGCTACTCGAATTTCGTCTGCGACACCGGCGGGTCGATCTGCGAGGTGGTGACGCCCGATGACCCCCGCGACGAGGTGCTGAAGACGCTCAGCGCCCATACGCTGATGGTCTGGATCGAGGGCAGCGAGGATCACACAGACGAGCTGATCCGCCGGTTCGACCGCGCACCGAAGCCAATGTATTATCAGCCGCGGATCATGCGGCAGCTGTGGGATGACTTCAAACGCGAACGCGGGGTGGATGCCGCCGACGTGGTGCCCGATGATTTCATCCGATTTGCCTATGCCCGCGCCATTCGCCACCGCGTGCCGCTCTATGCCGGAATGGCGCGGAACTGGGGCATCACCGTTCAGGCCAGTGACGTGGCCACCGTGCGCGATGCCGCGGACGTGACTGACCTGGTTGGTGCCGCTCTTGAGAGCCGCCGCCAGACCGCCTAGATTTCCATTCCTCACCCCGAACCCCGGAGCGTTCCGATGCCCATCAAACTGCCCTCGACCCTGCCCGCCTATCACGTGCTGTCGCACGAGGGCGTCATGGTCATGGACGAGGACGCGGCGGCGCGGCAGGATATCCGGCCCCTGCGGATCGGGCTGTTGAACCTCATGCCCAAGAAGATCCAGACCGAGAACCAGTTCGCGCGGCTGATCGGGGCGACGCCCTTGCAGATTGAGCTGAGCCTCATCCGCATGAGCGAGCACCAGACCAAGAACACCGCTGCTGAACATATGGAAGAGTTTTATCGCCCCTTCACCGAAGTGGAGGCCACAGGCGAGAAATTCGACGGGCTGATCATCACCGGCGCGCCGATTGAACATCTGGAATTCAGCGATGTCACCTATTGGGACGAGCTGACCCGCATCTTCGACTGGACCCAGACCCATGTGCATTCCACCTTCGGCGTCTGCTGGGGCGGGATGGCAATGATCAACCATTTCCATGGGGTGAAGAAACACATCCTAGATCACAAGGCGTTCGGCTGCTTCCGGCATATGAACCTCGCCCCGGAAACCCCTCTCCTCAGGGGCTTTTCTGATGATTTGGTCATGCCGGTCAGCCGCTGGACCGAAATGCGGCGAGACGAGATCGAGGCGGTGCCTGGGCTAAAGATCCTGCTGCATTCAGACGAGGTTGGACCCGCTCTTGTAGAAGATCCAGCGCATCGCGCGCTCTATGTCTTCAACCATTTCGAGTATGACTCGCATACGCTGAAGCAGGAATATGATCGCGATGTGTCTGAAGGCACACCGATCAACGTGCCCACGAATTACTACCCGGATGACGACCCGTCCAATCCGCCGCAGAACCGCTGGCGCAGTCATGCGCATCTGCTCTACGGCAACTGGATCTCGGAAATCTACGAAACCACGCCTTTTGACCTTTCCCGGATCGGTCTAGACCGCACCGATCTGAGGGGCTGATCCATGGCCATTGCCGCGACCACGCTGGCCGCTACTGGGGCGCTGGCCGCGCTAACCCATTGGCGTGCGGGCGTTCAGGAAGCGCGGGCCGAAGCCAGCCACCCTCCGCTAGGGCAATTGCTGGATGTGGACGGTGTGCAGGTTCATGCCCACGTGGCGGGCAGCGGCCCGGATCTTGTTCTGATCCATGGCTCATCGGGCAATCTGAGGGATTTTTCAAATGGGCTGGTCCCCCTTCTGTCTGATCACTACCGCGTAATCTCTCTGGATCGGCCCGGTCTTGGATATTCCGATCCAATCACATCGCATGGTGCGTCACTGGACCAGCAGGCCGCCGCGCTGGCGGGTGCGGCTCGGATGTTGGGGGCAGAGCGACCGGTGGTCATGGGCCAAAGCCTGGGCGGCGCTGTCGCGCTTGCATGGGCGCTTAACCACCCCGACCAAATTGCGGCTCTGGTCCCGGTTTCCGCCGTGTCACATCCGTGGACGACCGGGCTTGGAGCCTACTACAGCGTTCTGTCTAGCTGGCCCGGACGGCATCTGCTGATCCCGGCCCTTACGGCCTTCACGCCTGACAGGATCATCGAAGATCAGATCGCCGCAATCTTTGCCCCCGATGCACCGCCTCATGGCTACGCCGACCATTTCGGCCCGCGCTTGACGCTGCGACGGGCCTCCATGAGGGCCAATGCCCTGCAAAGACGGCATCTTTTACGCTGGATCAGCGCGCAGGCCCCACGCTACTCAGATATCGCCGTGCCCACGGAAATCCTGCATTCCGCGGGAGACAAGGCTGTCGGCTATCGCATTCATGCGCAGCCTCTTGCCCGCGCCATTCTCGGCGCCAATCTGACCACGCTCGACAGCGCCAGCCACATGCCACACCACAGCCATCCGGGCGATGTCCTGGCCGCCATAGACCGCGCCGCCACCCGCGCCGGATTGCACTAGGCCCGCCCGCGGCCCATATTGGGTCTGAGCAGACATCAAAAAAGAGCCGCCCCATGACCAACCTGCCCTTCGATGGCGCCATCAGCGAATTCTTCCGATCCGAAGCCCCGGACCAAATCCGAGAGGCCATTCGCGATGCGAAGAAGGACAGCGTGCTGGACCCGTCCTTCCCCTATCGGGACCGCATGGACAAGGGCGACTACGAGGATCAGCTGGAGGCGCTTCAGATCGAGCTGGTCAAGTGTCAGGCCTGGGTCAAGGACAGCGGCAAGCGCGTGGCCGTTGTCTTTGAAGGTCGCGATGCTGCCGGCAAGGGCGGCGCAATCAAACGGGTGCGTGAAAACCTGAACCCGCGCGTGGCCTCGGTTGTCGCCCTGTCGAAACCGACCGAGCGCGAGGCAACGCAATGGTATTTCCAGCGCTATATCCAGCACCTGCCCGCGGGCGGTGAGATCAAGCTCTTTGACCGCAGCTGGTACAATCGCGGTGTGGTGGAACATGTCTTCAACTTCTGCACCCCCACGCAGCGTCAGAACTTCTTTGGCCAATTGCCAGAGTTCGAGGACATGATGGTGCGCGACGGGATCCATCTGGTAAAGATCTGGCTGAATGTGGGTCGGGCCGAGCAGTTGCGCCGCTTCCTCGACCGGGAAAGTGACCCGCTGAAACAGTGGAAGCTGAGCTGGATCGACGTCGAGGGCCTTAAGAAATGGGATGCCTACAGCGCCGCCATCAGCGAAACGCTGGATCGCGGGCACAGCGCATCGGCGCCATGGACGGTCATCCGGTCCGACGACAAGCGCCGGGCGCGGCTGGCCGTGATGCGCAAGATCCTGGCCGGGCTCGACTATGACCGTAAGAACCACGATCTGGTCGGCCAGCCCGATCCGGCCATTTGCGGCGGGCCCGAGATGTGGTCGGATAACCCTGCGAATGGCTAAACGCGGCTACCATCACGGCAATCTGCGCCAGGCTCTGGTCGATGCGGCCCTTGTTCTGATCGAACAAAAGGGCCCGACAGGGTTCACCCTGTCCGAAGCCGCAAAGACCGCAGGCGTTACCCCCGCCGCCGTCTATCGCCATTTCGAGGGGCGCGAGGCCCTGATCGCAGAAGGTGCGCGTCAGGGGCACGAGATTTTTGCCGACCTGATGGACTACGCGTTCGAAAGCGGCGGGCCATCCGCGTTGGCCGCGTTCGAGGCCACGGGCCGCGCCTATCTGGCCTTTGCCCGCAAATATCCAGGCCACTACATGGCGATGTTCGAAAGCGGCATCCCGATGAACGCGACGCCCGGCCTGGCCAGCGCCGCCGCCAAGTCACGCGCGGTTCTTGAACGGGCCGCCGAGGCGCTGTCTCAGCATATCCCGCCGGAAAAACGCCCCCCCGCCAGCATGTTCTCTGCCCATATCTGGGCGATGAGCCACGGGGTGGTGGAACTATTCGCCCGCGGCAAGCCCGGTGGAAACGCACCGTTTCCACCAGAGCAATTGCTGGAGGCCGGAATAGGCATATACTTGCGTGGACTTGGATTGATCGAGCCCGATCAATAGGTTTCCAAGCATTTTCTCAGCTAGTTCTGGGTGATTTCGACCCTTCCTGACGTCCATCAGTTTGGGTGGAAATCTGCGCGCATTCTGCTCTGCGGGCGCGCAAAAAATGCGAGGATGATCATATATGCGCTCCCTAAGCCTTGCCCGGTTGACCATCACGCTGTGCATGGGACTATCTGCTGTTCTGCTGATCCTGTTCAGTATCTTTTCAGATCCGAGCGGGCGTCTGACCCCGGACAGTGCGCAGTATCTGTCACTTGCAGATAACATTCTGGCTGGAAACGGATTTACAGTACCCGATGATGGGCGCGTTATCGCGGAACACGAGCCGTTCGCAATCTGGCCCGTGGGGTATCCCAGTGCGATTGCCGCCGTGGCTTGGGTCTTCGACCTACCGGTCTTCGCTGCGTCCAAGCTGCTGAACATAATGCTGATGCTGAGCACCATGCTTTTGATCAGTGCAGGCTTTGGACGTGGCGGATTTGCCCTGTCTCTGGTGGTGCTGTTCGGGGCCTATCTGGAGGTCTTCAGCTTTACGTGGAGTGAGGCGCCGTTTCTCTTTCTGTTCGTGCTTGCAGCGCTGATCACAGGCAAGCTTCTTGAACACCCAAGAGACACGCTGGATTGGCGGGTGGTGTGCCTGGGCGTCGTTGTGTTTTGCCTGTTTCTATTCCGTTATGTGGGCGCCCCGGCAGTTCTGATGCCTGCCGCGGTTGCCGTTATTGACCTGTATGCAGGGCGCCGTCGCCGGGGTCTGCTGGCATTGATCGTAACCGGCGCTGTGACCGGGCTGATCCTCGCATACCTCCTTAACAACCAATCGCTGACTGGCCACATGACCGGCATTGAACGGGTCGTGGCACCTGAATCGCACACAGAACTGCTTCGCCAGCTTTCAATCGCGATGATCCGAGAGGTCATCCTGCCTGTCGCCGAGTGGGAACCGCGGGATCGCTTGCACCTGATCTGGGCAGGGTTTCAGGCTGTGGCTGGCCTTGTGGTCGTCGTTTGGCTGGTCGTCTGTCTGCGGCGCGACGGGAGCGGCAAGGCCTTTGACCCATTGACGCGGACCCTGCTTTTGACCGGTTCAGGTTACTTGATTCTGATCGTCGCGATCCGCTGGACGGCCGCGTTCGACGGGTTCGGGTTTCGTCGGTTTGCGCCGGGCAGCCTGCTTGTCTTCCTTGGCCTTTTTCGCGGGCTGATGGAACGTGTTACCGCAGGAGCACCTGCGGTAGAGGGTTTTCTGACTGCCATCGCATCCGCGAGCCTCGTTGCCACCGCCTTTTCCGTCTTTGGTCAACCTTTGGTTCTTGCAGATGCACATGATGACCGCGTCAACCACTACGCCCCGCTTTCAGAAGGAAGCATCCTGATCTTTGCGGGTCTTCACGCCCCCTATCTGCGCAGTGACCTGCATATCGCCGCCCCAAACCCGTTCAGTAGCACCGGGCTGCCAGAAGACAGCGAGAGCTGGCAAGATTTCATCAACAGCCTTGACTCCAGTCTGCCCATCTTCCTCGACATGACCGGCATTCCAGCTTCAAATGATGGCCATCATCCAAGCGTTCACAGTGCGATAGAAGGGTTTGAAGGCAATGGCATCATCCAGCTGCGCTGACTGACCAAAGGCGACGCTCAACCTGCATCACCACCTTGCTCCTTTCCTTGGCGAACCAATCACGCCGTCGAGGGGCTTCCACGGCAGCAACTCGTCCACTTTGCCATCTCGCGTCAAACTGATTGGGCGATGAGGCGGGCTTGACGCTTGGACGACCCCGCCCGATGCTGGCTGCAGAACGTTCGCCTTGCCCAAATCGGAACCCAATCATGAGCCTTCTCGACCCTCAGGACTGGACATTTCCAGTCCCAATCGCCTACGGCCCCGGCCGCCTGCAAGACATCGAGGGATTTTGCCGCGATGCGGGTATGAAACGGCCCCTGGTGGTTACAGACCGCGGAAGCGCGGGGTTGCCGTTTCTGGCCGATCTTATGGGATACCTTGCCAAGGGTGGGTTGGCAGCGGACCTTTATTCCGAGATTTCGCCCAACCCACGCGACGACGAGATCGCCGGGGGCAAGGCACTCTATCGCGAAGGCGGTCATGACGGGATCATCGCCATTGGAGGCGGCAGTGGGATGGATGGTGGCAAGGCCATTGCTCTGACCGCCACGAATGACATTGATCTCTGGGCCTTCGAATTCGAGCAGACCCCGCCCGACATGTCCGCGCATCCCCCATTTCCGCCGCTCATCACCATCCCGACCACCGCTGGAACGGGCGCTGAAACGGAAAGCACCGCAATGATCACCGATACGGTGAAGGGCATGAAATGGTGCGTCTGGCACGCCGACCTGAAACCCGCGCTGGCCCTGCTAGACCCCGAGATCACGCTTGGCCTGCCGCCGAATCTGACAGCATGGACCGGGGCCGATGCCATGGTTCACGCGATCGAGGCTTATTGCGTACCGGGCTTTCACCCGCTTTGTGACGGGCTGGCTCTGGAAGGCTTGCGGTTGGTTGCCCGCTGGCTGCCCGTCGTGGTGGCAGAGCCTGCAAATCTGGAGGCGCGAGGGGGGATGCTTGCGGGGTCTTGTCTGGCCGGTGTCGCCTTTATGAAAGGGCTCGGACTGGTTCATGCCATTTCGCATATGGTGGGGGCAGAATATGACACGCAGCACGGTCTGACCAATGCGGTGCTGCTGCCCGCCGTGCTGCGCTTCAACGCGCCCGAAATTGCCGCGAAAGTGCCGGTCATGGCGCAGACCATGGGCCTTGAAGACACGTCCTTTGACGCCTTTCACGCCCATATCTGCGGACTACTGGACCAGATCGGCATTCCCAAAACGTTGGCCGATATTGGCGTTCCCGCTGACTGTGCCCCGCGCATCGCCGCCAAGGCCATTCAGGACAGCGCTGCTGGAACCAACCCGAGGGTGCTGACGGTAGAGTCCATCGTGCCGGTGATCACGGAGGCCGTGACCAAAGGCCGATAAGAAAAGGCCAGCAAGGCGCCTGCCCGCTGGCCTTCCCGATGGTTTGACGCGCGGCTTACAATGCGCCGGCTTCCTCGTAGTAGCGACGCGCACCCGGATGCAGCGGCATTCCAGCCAGATCACGCACCGCGTATTCCATGCTGATGGCCTGCGCCCATGGCGCTTCAGACGTCACCTGAGCAAGGTTTTCCCAGAAGGCGCGCGTGATCTGGTAGACGGTCTCTTCATCCAGATCGCCCCGTACAGCGATGCCAACGGCGGTGTTATGCGACCATGTCGGGCCGTCATTCGCCTGATTTGCATAGGCGTTGGCCGGGATCTCCTCCAGATAGCTGAAATTGCCCAGGAAGGCCTCCACTGCATCGCCCTCGGTGCTTTCGGGGCCGATGAAGCGGATGGCTTCGGTCTCGGTGACCTGAATGAACTGCTGGCACGGGTCCAGACAGCCATTCACATACATGTCGATATTGCCGTCCAGGAAGGCCTGGAACCCGGTCTGCCAATTGGCCGAGATCGCCTCGTAATCCTCGCCAACGACCAGCCCGGTCGAGGCTTCGATCCAGTTGCGTGCGGCGTTATAGGCACCACCGCCCTGCGGCCCGATAAAGACCGTCGCACCCTCGATATCGTCGAGGTACTCGATGTCGCTGTCAGCCCGGACCGTGTAGTGGTACTGGCCGTAGGGGAACCACATCAGCAGATCAAGGTTCTCGGCGGCTTCAGGTGCGTCGGCCTCGTTTTGATACATGGCCCGGCCGTTCACCATAAGCGCGTAGATGGTGGGCGAGGTCATGGCGAAATCGAGATTGCCGCGCCCGACCTCCAGCTGGTGCAGGGTCGCCGCACCGCCGGCAGCAACCTCGATGGTCACACCGTCAAGATTGTCGTTCACGATATTGGCAAAGGTGGCCATGGTGATGGCCTGTCCCAGACTGGGTGCGATGGTGGCCATACGCAGGGTCTGGTCCTGTGCGACGGCGGGCGATGCCGCCAACAGCGCCGACAGCGCTGCTCCCTTGAGTAGATGGTTCATGTTTCCTCCTCCTATTGATCCGGTGTCAGGGATGCGGGGTTGGATCGGCCCCCGGGTTTGCAATGAAACGGTGATAGGCAATAAGGGCGACGCCTAGCGCCAGCGCCGGGCCCGCGATCAGGCTTTGCGGAGCCAGCAGCGCCAGTCCCGCCAAGATGCGCAGGACACGTTCCACCGGTGTCAGTCGATGGCGTTCATGCCCCGCCAATGCCGACGTCAGCAGCCACAGCGTCAGGGAAAAGGCCAGCAGGATCCACGCAAATGCGCCCCAGCTGATATCTGCCGCCGCCAGCATCGCGCGTGATTGTACCGCGTCGCCCCCCGCCCATTCGAAGACTACCATCAGCTTATACAGCATCGCCGGATGATAAACGAAGACGAAGGGGATAAGGAAGCCAGCCATGCCGATCCGTGCGGCCTCGAACCCGGTTCTGATCGGGTCCGCACCTGCAATAGGTGCCGCCGCGAAGGCGGCCAGCGCCACGGGCGGCGTAACGGTGGACATGACGGCGAAGAAGACAACGAACAGGTGCAGCGACAGGTCCGGTATGCCCACGGTCTCAATGCCCGAGGAGAGCGCGATCACGATGATGAAATAGGTCGCGCCAGGCGGCAGCCCCATGCCCAAAACGATAGAGCCGAGCGCCACAACGACGAGCACCATAAAGAGCGGCCCAGAAGCCAGCTGCGCCAGCAGCAGCGATAGCCGCCCGGCGAAACCCGAAAGCTGGATCAGCCCGACAATCAGACCGATGGCCGCCACAATGGTGATGATCGAGGCTGACATACGCCCCGCATCGACGAAAGCGCGCCAGATCTTTTCACGGTTGCGAAACTCTGGAAACAGCACAAGCGCCGAGCCAATGGCAGCAAGGAAGCCATAGAACCCCGCCTTGGGGACCGAAGGCTGAATGAACAGGAAGGTCGACAACACCCCGAGCGGGATCACGAAGACCAGGGACTGCACCGCCTCGTGCCGGTTCAGCCTTGGGCGTGCTTCGGACGGCAGGGTGCCGACCCCCTGCTTGCGGGCTTCGAAATAGACGCTGAGAAAGGTGCCAACATAGTAGAACAGCGCCGGCAGGATCGCGGCCACAACAATGTAGCGGTATTCGAGCCCGATCTGGCCGGCAACGAAGAAGGCCACCACCCCCATGACCGGTGGCATCACCTGCCCGCCAGTAGAGGCCGCGGCCTCTACCGCGCCCGCAAAGGCCGGTTTGAACCCTGCGCGCTTGATCACCGGGATGGTCATGACGCCAGTCGAGACCACGTTTGAAATCGCCGCACCTGACAGCGTGCCGAACAGTGCCGAACTGGCCACCGCTGAATGCGCAGCGCCACCGATGAAACCGCCGGTCAGTCGGTTGGCGATTTTCATCAGCAGATCGCCCGCCCCGCTGCCCATCAAAACAGCGCCAAAAACGATGAAGATCAGCACATTACCGGACACGACCTGTAACGGCTGTCCAAAGACGCCCCCGGTTTGAGCCCAGAAATTCTGCACCATCGCGCGCAGGTTCTGGATGAAGGTCGCATCGGACCCGGCAAGGATACCGGTCCAGTCGGGAAACAGCCCGCGCGTGAAGTAATAGATCACCCAGAACAGGCAGAAAGCAGCGATAAACCCGCCAAAAAGCCGCCATGCCAGGTAAAGCGTGATGGCTGTGACGACAGGAAACAGCACGAAGTCCAGCGGCTGCGCCGAGGGCAACAATCCCGCGTCGGTGCCAAACAGCTTGATGATCCAGAAGGTGAAACTGCCCACGGCGGCCAGCGTCATTGCCCAGTTCAACCAGCGCTGGCCGGGGCGTTTGTGCAGGGTCAGCAGCGTGATGGCGAAGGCAAAGGTGATGGGAAGGCCGAGGATCAATCCCGTTGGCTGCAAAAACCCTCGTTCAACCGCGCGCCAGCCAGCACCCAGCCAGTGTTCCCGCATGAGCACCCGTTGTTCGCGGCGAGACAGGTCTTGAAACCCGTCGGTCGTCGTCTCGATGAACCAGCGCACGAAATCCGAGATCGGCCCGCTGGCGGAATAAAACAGAATGACCAGCGTGAAGATGACGGCAATCAGATCAACAAGACGCTCGTCGAAAGATCGTATCAGTCGTGGTTCACTCATCGCTGCCACCCGTGTAATTCGCTTCTGCCAGCCCCTGGTATTTCTCGACCAGTTCGGCGGGCACCTCCGTTCCATCATAGAGGAACGGCAACACCCCGCGCCGGATCGACCGGCCACGCATGGCGGCGATATCGGCATCCGATTTCGTCACCCGCTGAGACAGGCGCAGCCCCCACGCGGCCAGCATTGCCGTGAGCCGCGCGATCTGATCCTCATAGCCCGGCCCGCGCGCCAGATCGTTCAACTCGTCGGGGTCTGTGTCCAGATCGAACAGCATCGGACGGAACCCGCCCTCTGCATGAATCAGCTTCCAGCGCCCGTCGAACACCATGAAAAGCCGCGCATCGGCGCTGCGGCTGACCAGTGTTTCGCCAAAGGGCCGGGCAGAGTAATCATATTCGCTGATGACGAAGTCGCGCCAGTCCGGTGTTTCCCCGCGCAGCCACGGCAAGAGCGACCGACCCTCGATGATATGTCCCGGCACCTCGCCTCCTGCGACCTCCACGAAGGTTGCCGCCAGATCGAGCGATTCCACCAGCGCATCGCAGGTGGTGCCGCGCGTGGCGTTGGCCTCGGGGCGCGGATCATAGACGATCATCGGGATTTTGACGGAGGGATCGTGGAACAGATCCTTCTCACCCATCCAGTGATCGCCCAAATAATCCCCGTGATCCGAGGTCAGCACGATCATCGTGTCTGCCGCCTTCCCCGTGCGGTCCAGATAATCGAGGATCACGCCCAACTGGTCATCGCATTGCTTGATCAGGCCCATATAGGCCGGGATCACTTTTTGCCGGACCTCTTCACGCTGGAACGCTTCGGCCACCTTGCCTTTCAGAAAGGCCCCGAAAACCGGGTGAACATCGCGCCATTCATCATCAGACCGCGTCGCAGCGGGCACATGATTAGCGCCATACATGTCGTGATACGGCGCGGGCACGATATAAGGCCAGTGCGGTTTGATGTAGGAAACATGCGCGCACCAGGGGCCTTCCTGCGCCTCCATGAAATCAAGGGTGCGCTGCGTCAACCACGGGGTTTCGCTATCCTCTTCGCGGATATTCGCAGGCAAATCACTGTTTTCGAACATCCAGGCAGACGCGACCTTGCCGTCCTTCACCCCGGCATTCGCATAGTGCGCCCAGGGATTGTCGCCGCCGTAACCCTTTGATTTCAGATATTCATTATACGGGGAACGCTGTTCGTCATAGAACCCGTCAGGGCCTTGTGCCCACAAGCCGTCATCGCGCACCCAGGTATCGAACCCGCATTCCGCCTGCCGCGCACCGATCACGCTGTCACGCTCCAGCCCCAGACGCGCCATACCCTCGGCGTCGACCTTCATATGGGTCTTGCCGATCAGCCAGCAATCCATGCCCGCCTTGCGCAGGTGATCTCCCATGGTCTGCTCACCGACGCGCAGGGGAAAGCCGTTCCACTGTGCCCCATGCGAAGAGGCATAGCGCCCGGTATAAAAGCTCATCCGGCTGGCACCGCAGATAGGCGACTGGCAATAGGCGTTAGTGAAGCGCACGCCCTTTGCTGCCACCCGGTCGAAATTCGGGGTGTGCAGATGCGGATGGCCTGCGCAGCTCAGGTAGTCAAACCTCAGCTGGTCATACATGATGAACAGGATGTTCAACGATATCCTCCCTTGCGGGGACTCCCCGCAGGTGCACAGGCTAGACCGGCAGCGACCCCCAAAACAGCCCCCAATAATTTACCGTTATCACTTTTGGTTATCGCGCTGGAGCCTGTCAAACTCCTCCGCAACCGCAAGGACGCAGTCGCGAAAATATTGCCCCGCCGAGGTCAACGGGCTGTCGGATGAATGGGTTATCGCGATGCTGACCAGGTCGAAGGTCTCTGCAATCGGGATTCGGCGAATTGGCCAGATTGGCTCGATCTCATCCAATAGCAATGTCGGGAAGGTGCAGACCAGATCACTGCCTTTCAGCATTGTCAGGATCGACAGGATGGAATCCGAATTGATCACCGGAATCGGCGGCTCAAGCCCCATCTCTCGCAAGTAACCCGCAACGATCGGCTGGCGTTCGCGGGGGCCGATCATGATCCATTTGGCATCCAGCAGATCCACCACGCTGGTGGCATTCGCATGGCACGAGCCCAGACCGGTAACGATGGCGATCGGCGTGCGCACGATCTCGGCCACCGAAAGACCGTTTGCTCCTGTTCCCTGCGGCGCGGGGCCTATGACGAAATCCACATCGCCACTGCGAAGCGGGCCGAACGCCATGGGTTCGTGCCCGCCGGAAATCTGCACGTGAACACGGGGGAAGCGTTTCTGAAACCGGCGCAGCGCCGCAGGCACGAAACGGGCCGCAGCCAGTGGCGAAACCGTAATACGCAGCTGCCCGTCCAACTGGCCCTGCATCTGCCGGACGTCATCCTGCATCCGGCGCAGTTCTGCCTGGATGATCCGCCCCCGGCGCAGGACGGCCCGGCCCTGTTCGGTCGGGACAACACCTGACGGGCTTCGTTCAAAGATCGCCATCCCCAGATCGGCCTCTGCCTGCCTGAGCGCCTTGGTCAGGGCGGGTTGCGTCCGCCCAAGCACCTTGGCCGCGCCGCGCAGGCTGCCTGCCGCCTCGATGGCGAGGATGATCTCGATATGGCGCAGGTTCATCGACTTGGCTCCTCTCCCATCCACTATGGCGGGGAGAGGATGCCGGGGCGAGGGATATTTCCGATGTCTTCTGCCGCTAGTAGATATAGCGGATCTGAGAATCTATTATTGAATACATATTTTTCAATGATTTAAAAAGGATCTTAGTGCCCTCGGCAATGCCTTCCATAGTGCCCGAGAATTCTTAAGATTGTGGCTCATCTGGGGTACCAGGTCGGAAGCGACTAGGCGTCTGGCTTTGCAGAGGGTCCCAACCATTTCCAGCGCCCCCCCCCGAGCATCTAAGAGGCGACGCCCTCCGGGCACTGCTTCAAGGCACGGTTGTCGGATGACGTCGCAACACTTGACTTGCGCTTGCGATCTCCATCGGAGAGGCTCGAGTGAAGCTGTGATTGTTGGAGGAATTTGATGGCGAACTGCACAAAATGTGGGAAGAAAATTGGCATGCTCAGTGGTTCAGTTGGCGGCATGTGCCACGAGTGCGCTAACGCAAGTGTAGGGGTAAGTCGCAATGCGAGTGGAGTGTTCACAACGACGCCACCAGAGGAAGTCCAGAAGTCACGTGAAATCGAAGCTGTCCTCCTGACCACCGAACACGTCAGGAAAAAGGGATTCCAACTCCTTCGCGGCCAGTCTGACATAGCTTATGTTGCTGGGAGTGGTCCGGCCTTTTGCAATGGCTTCCTCCGCGACCTCTGATATTTTCCTCTTTTTCTGTAGGTCCGCCTCTCCTTGCAACACGGTTTCCAACTCCGCCAGAGGGCCAGCTACTCTTCCTGCAATCCACTCAATGGCAATGTCCTCCTCAAGGTCTTCTCCTGTCGGCACCGCGTAGAACCGAGACCGAGCAAGGGACAGCAATTCCTCAAGATCGGCTTCGTCGGGTGAGCCATGACTGTGCCGCTGGTCCAGTCCCAGTGCCTCACAGAGCCGCGTATAGGCGGTCTTCACCGGATTTGGCTGCACGGTGTCCAGTTCGGAGTAAAGGGTCTCTGTGATGCTATGCTGTCTCCTACGGGCCTCTCGCTCGTCGGTGGTGCCGGTGGACTTCCGAAGCTGCCTCTTGCCACCAAGAGCCTCCCTGAGAGCCTCCGGGACGGTGACGTAAACATACCATCGGTTGCCCTTGCTCCTAAGCCTGCTCAACGTGCTTGCGGGATAGTCCGTAGTGCCCGACATAGTGCCCTCCGTAGTGCCCTGAGGTTCCCATAAACTCTTATTTTATTGGGCACAATGGTTTAGGCAACGCTGCTAGTAGATATAGCGGATCTGATCGGTCCAGAACCGTTCCATACGCTTCAACGAATGGTTGACCTGATCAATGCCATCCGGCCCCAGCACGCCCCTGTCCAGAAGCGTTTCCGCGTGACGTTGGAAGAGACTCGTCACCACGTCACGCACGTCTCGTCCGCGATCGGTCAGGCGTACCCGCACCGACCGGCGATCGATCTCGCAGCGCTGATGGTGCATATAGCCCATCTCGACCAGTTTCTTGAGGTTATCGGACACGTTCGAGCCCTGGTAATAGCCCCGCGATTTCAGTTCGCCTGCCGTCACCTCGTGGTCACCGATATTGAACAAGAGCAGCGCCTGAACGGCGTTGATATCCAGCATTCCCACCCTCTCGAACTCATCCTTGATGACGTCGAGCAAAAGCCTGTGCAGCCGTTCCACCAGCGACAAGGATTCCAGGTATCCCGGCATGACACCATGCCGGGAGGTTTCGCCAAGGGGGCTGTGCAAACTCATCATGATCTCCGCGTATCTGCTTGCCATGCAGACTTGCCGATAATTCCAAATAATGAGTTAAACGCGCCGCAGTTTTTCAGTGGCTTTGTCTAGAAGCTGCCCCATCCGCCAGAACTCGTGCGAATTCTGCCATGTATTCAGGGGCTTGAACCTGACCAGAGACCCATTGATACAGATCCTGGTCTTCTTCCTCCAGCACCCTTTCAAACAGATCGAGCGCCGCATCATCGGCACCGTCCAGATGGGCATCGGCCCATCCGCCCAGGATCAGGTCCATCTCTTTCGTGCCCCGGTGCCATGCCCGCATCCGCAGGCGCTTGATCCGGATATCGCGCGGTTCAGCGCTCATAGTCGATCCACTTCCTTCGCCAGCATATTGCGCAGCCTCTTTTCAAGGCGGCCCATCTGTTCTCCCAGGCGGGCATGTTCATGCCGTATCTGCCGCAAATCCAGCAGGATCTGGTTCAGATCGCCCTCGACATCAATCAAATCGGGGTCATCGGGCCCGGTGCCCTCGCCCGTCAAGAGCCAGCGGATCGACACGTTCAGCAACCCCGCCACCATCTGTAGCTTGTTGGCACGCGGTTCGCTCCAGTCGTTTTCCCAGGCGACCACGGTCTTGAGCTTGATGCCCAATCGCCGCGCCATATCCTCCTGGCTGATGCCCAGCGCTTCGCGCGCACCGGCAAGCCGGTCGCCGAAGGTGGCAATCTCTTCGCTGAACCAATCCTCGTGCTGAGGGGTCGTATCAGTCATTCTTTCTCCTTCCACGGGGCATTTTGGCCCCTTGATCGTTGAGCGGCGCGACCCTAAGCAGGGCCAGAGACGATGTAAACCGGACCAATTGACCGGCCCCTTCGCAACCCTGGAGAAACCTGATGACCTTCCTGTCCGAAACGCTGGCCCGTGTGAAACCCTCTCCGACCATCGCGGTGTCCACTCTTGCTGCCGAGCTGAAGGCCGCAGGCAAGGACGTGATCGGCCTTGGCGCAGGGGAGCCCGACTTCAATACGCCGCAGAATATCTGTGACGCCGCGAAGGCCGCGATCGACGCGGGCAAGACCAAATACACCGCCCCCGATGGCATCGTGGAGCTGAAACAGGCGATTTGTGACAAGCTGCAACGCGACAACGGGCTGTCTTATACGCCTAAACAGGTATCCGTCGGGACCGGCGGCAAACAGATCCTTTACAACGCGCTGATGGCAACACTCAATCCCGGCGACGAGGTTGTGATCCCGGCCCCCTACTGGGTCAGCTACCCCGATATGGTCCTGCTGGCGGGCGGCGAACCGGTCATTGCCTCCGCACGCGCCGAAAACGCCTATAAGCTGACGGCAGAGGAGCTGGAGGCCGCGATTACGCCCAAGACCAAGTGGTTCATCTTCAACTCGCCCTCGAACCCGACCGGGGCGGGCTACAATGCCGAGGAATTGAAGGCGCTCACCGACGTACTGATGCGCCACCCGCATGTCTGGGTGATGACCGACGACATGTATGAACATCTGGTCTATGACGGGTTCGAGTTTGTGACGCCCGCACAGGTTGAACCGGGGCTCTATGATCGCACGCTCACCTGTAACGGTGTCTCCAAGGCTTATGCGATGACCGGCTGGCGGATCGGCTATGCCGCGGGGCCGGAAAAGCTGATCGGCGCGATGCGCAAGATCCAGTCGCAATCCACTTCGAACCCCTGCTCGATCAGCCAGTGGGCTGCGGTTGAGGCGCTGAACGGCACGCAGGACTATATCGCGACCAATAACGAGGTCTTCAAACGCCGCCGCAACATGGTGGTCGAGATGCTGAACGCCGCAGAAGGCATCACTTGCCCGACGCCCGAGGGTGCCTTCTATGTCTACCCTTCCATCGCGGGCTGCATGGGCAAGACAACGCCAGGCGGCAAGGTGATCGAAACGGATGAGGACTTCGCCACCGCGCTGCTGGCGGAAACCGGCGTGGCCGTCGTCTTTGGCGGTGCCTTCGGCCTTAGCCCCAACTTTCGGGTGTCCTACGCGACATCGGACGAAAACCTGAAGAAAGCCTGCACGCGCATTCAGGAATTCTGCGCAGCGCTGAGCTAAGCTGACGCTTCGATCACCCAACAGAAAGGCGCAATGCCCTGCGCCTTTCTTTCCCTACAGAGTATCCGGGGCCGCCAATTCGCGTTTGGGCGTGGCGCTACGTGTCTGCGCCTTACGGGTCGTCAACTGCGCCCAACCGGGATTTCGCCGCCTTCGGCGTCGATCCGCGCGTGATCCTGTGGATCACGCGACCCCCAACCCGGAGGCTCGGCACAAAGAGCCTCAGCCGGGTTAGATCCCTGCACAAACAGGCCTCCAGCCAAGCTCTTCCCGGATGCGCCCGGACCCCATGGCTTGATCCCGCATAGGGCCCGCCGCCATGGCCCCATGGCGGTGCAAAACCTCGGACCTGGACAGAACCCGCCAATCCGTCGGCCGGCCCAAACGGGCGGCAAGCCGGGCAACACAGCGTCCCACGGGGACGCACGCCTCTGCTGCAACGGTGTAGCTTCCCGTGGCAAGTGGCGCTTCCAGCACCAGCCGATAGGCCCGGGCCAGGTCACGCCGGTGCACCAGGGGCCAGCCGATTTGCTCGTGTCCCCAGATCTCCGGCAAGCGCCCCGCCTGCAGCGCCGACGTAAACGAAGCGAAGGCCCCGCCGGTAATGTTATGTACGATGGCCGGGTGGATCACGGCATGTGGCACAGATGCAGCCTGCAACCGCTTGATCCCCGAGACCATCCAGGAAAACTCGGGCATCGGGTCAAATTCGGTCTTCGGGCCGATGAGCTGCCCTTTGCCCGTTCCAAATAGCCAGGCACCGCCCGTGTAGATGATGCGCGTTCCCGCCTTGCCGGCTTCAATCAGAGCGCCTAGCGCCAGGTCGTCGATCTCTGCCATGTCGGGGCCAAATCCGGTGCCCAGATGGATCGCCGCATCAGCCCCGGTTGCCAAGGTGCTCCACCCGCCGGGGTCTGAAAGGTCCCCCCGCTTGGCATCCGCCCCCATCGCCTGCAACGCAACACAGCCCTGCTCAGTGCGCGAAAGCCCCGTTACCCTGTGGCCGCGTGCCAAAAGCTCCTGCACGACCGCCGAACCGATGAACCCCGACGCGCCCGTGACGAACACGGAAAGACCCATGTGCAAATCTCCTCGAATCAAAGATCAAAGCAGAATGCGCCCTCAAAGCCGCTTGAGGGCAAGAGGTTCTGCGTTCAGCTTTTGCGCAGCCCTACGCGCGCCGCCAGGCGCGCGCGGATCGACGCGCCGAAGGCGCGGCGAAATCCATTGGCCAGCGTCACGCTCAGCGGGTCAGAACCGCAGAAACCGGGGCCAGAGCCACGGCCTCTGACCGGCTTCCAAGCGCCCAGGAAAACAGCGCCGTCACCGTGTCGGAATAGGTGTGCCCCACCACGATCACCGCGCCCTCCTGCCCGGCGGCGAAGGCCGCGCGGTCAAGGTATCGGGTGATCACCGTGGCGCGTTCCCGTTCGCTGTCCAGTTCCCGGAATAGGGTTGCGGCGGGCACCGCCGCGCGGGTGGCTGTCTGTTGGGCGGCATTCAGCCCGCGCGGGTAGGCCACCAAACCATGGCCGGTTTCGGCAAGAACGTCCACGACACCGTCCAGCACCTCTCGCCGTCCCTGGATGGCTTCTGTCGAGCTATCCAGAACCGCAACCGCTTCTGGCAGCCGCTCAAACCCGCGGTTCAGCACATCCGCCACCTGCCCCGGCTCTGTCTCCTCGGTGAAGATCTCCCCCAAAAGCAGCACTTCGAACCCCGCCTCGCGATAGGTGGCGGCGGCTTCGCTCGCGTCGGGGCGGCGGGGGTCGATGGCGAAGGCCACCGGGAAATCGAACCGGGTGAGCGCGTCGCGGCCAAGCGAGAACGACGGGTCATCAATCAGGATCACGGCCATCAGGGGCCGTGTTTCCTCGGCATCAAAGGGCGCGGCGAAAGCGTCGATGGCGCGGCGCGGCGCATCGGGGTCCGTGGCATCCCCTGTTTCAAGCGGTTGCAGCGGGCGACCCGCCGGCGCGGTTTCGGTCTGCGCCTCTGGCCCGGTTTCGATTTGCGGCAGGCCAAGCGGCGCGGGT